>CAZJKM010000035.1:0-1132 GCA_964546645.1 uncultured Sphingobacteriaceae bacterium | reverse complement strand
AATTTTTACGCTGACCTGATATAGGATTTAGTAGCTTTGCAGCCGTTCAACAGAAAGGGCTATGGCATCTGACAATACATCTTTACCCCGGCCTTCCGGGCAAACCGTCTATCCGATTCTTTTTGCCATCAGTTTTTCCCACCTGCTGAATGATACCATACAATCGCTGGTGCCGGCGATCTATCCGCTGATCAAAGATTCTTTTTCACTCAGCTTTGCGCAAATTGGGTTTATTACGCTTGTTTTCCAGCTGACATCGTCCTTATTACAGCCGGTGGTAGGAGCCTATACCGACCGGTCTCCGCACCCCTTCGTGCTGCCGGCAGGAATGGCTTTCAGTCTGGCCGGTACCGTGCTGCTGTCGCTGGCTGGTACCTTTAGTACGGTGGTCGTAGCGGTAGCCCTGATGGGGATCGGTTCCTCTGTATTCCATCCGGAAGCGTCACGTATGGCCCATGCCGCTGCCGGGGGTAAACGGGGGACCGCACAGTCGCTTTTCCAGGTAGGAGGGAATGCGGGCAGTTCTCTCGGGCCGCTGCTGGCTGCATTGGTGGTAGCGCCGTTCGGGCGATTCAATGTCATTTGGTTTGCATTTGCCGCCTTATTGGCCATTATTGTATTATACCGTATCAGCAGGTGGTATAAGCCAAAAGCGTTGCGGGCACATGTGGAAAAGAAACTGCGTATCCATGTGCCGGTTCGTACACTCCCGCAAAAAACGGTGATCACCAGCATTGTTATCCTGCTGGTCCTGATTTTTTCCAAATATTTTTACTTTGCCGGTCTTACGAGCTATTATACATTTTACCTGATGGAGAAATTCGGGGTGTCCATACAGCAGTCACAGTTGTATCTCTTCCTTTTTCTGTTTGCTGTAGCAGCCGGGACGATGATAGGTGGCCCGATTGGTGACCGGATCGGCCGGAAATATGTGATCTGGGCATCCATCCTGGGAGCAGCTCCGTTTACCCTGGCACTGCCCTACGCGAATCTCTTCTGGACGGCAGTATTATCCGTATTTATCGGTGTAATCATTGCATCTGCCTTCTCAGCTATTCTGGTATATGCGCAGGAGCTGCTGCCTGGTAATGTCGGTACGGTCTCAGGCCTGTTTTTCGGATTTGCTTTTGGC
>CAZJKM010000034.1:0-25627 GCA_964546645.1 uncultured Sphingobacteriaceae bacterium | reverse complement strand
ACAGACGGTTCGTTTAATCGGAACTAATAATTATGAAATATCCGGCTCGGTGATGCAGCCCTGATCACCCGGGCCGGATATGTTGGTTCTACTTCAGGTTATCCCGGTATACTTTGGCTTTTTTAAGCTCGTCAGCCAGATCCTTTCGGGAAGGACTTTGGCCAAGAACATGCTCTAAATCCCGTATACAACTGGTGTATGCTTCTTCAGCAACAGCTTTATCATAGTTATCCAAAGACCGCGTTCCTTTCAGATTCCCCAAGTCACGATACGCTATTGCCCGGTTCTGATAAAGTTTAGCATCTTCTACATTCAGTTCGATCGCCTTTGTGTAATCCTCGATACTTGCTTTTAATAATTTCTCGCGTTCACTGTTACTCATCTTCTCTATTGTCTGAGAGAGTGTATTCCGCGCTTTTGCCCGATAATAATACGCGGATACGTCATCAGGTTTCAGGGAAATCACTTTACTGAAAGAGCTTACAGCCTTTGAATAAGCCTGCGAATGATATTGAGAATAGCCCAGCATATACAATACGTTGGAGTTTCCGGATTCAGCGGGTAGCGCTTTCTCCAGATGGGATGCTGCGGCTTTGAAGTCTCCGTCGACCAGAGCTTTCTGTCCCAAACGAACATTCGGGTTGCTGGATTCAGTTGAAGCGGCCTGTTGTGCGTTCGCTGCGGAAACCATGATCAAAAAAGACAGTGAAAAACCGCATGTTTTCAAAACCTGTAATACAAATTGTATCCTACTATTAGTTTTCATAAAAATGAACGAAATATGATTCGTATTGTAATAACAATATATGTGCTACTAATTTAGTTAAATAACTGAGAAAAATCAATATTATTGTTTTATGATTGTAATTCAGTCAGATATTTCAGGCATACCGGTTATTCTACCCGTTGGTCATTGCGAAAACAGCTGACGAATTTACAGTACACTTTGTCCATCTGTGACCCTATTTTTGCCAGGAGATGACAGATGTCCGTTTAAGCTTACTGATTTGAGATTGGCATACGCATTGCATTTATACCGGAGAAACTGAATAAGCTGACTATCGGATCAGAGAAACTGCCATAATGGCGTTATCTGACTTTAAATACGTATTTAATGAGTAAATTTGACTTCTTAGACAATATTTCCGGGGCCATTCCTGTGATTAATGAAGATACTGAATTTTTCCCACTGCTTTCTGCTCAGGATGAAGATGAAATGAGCAATGCGGAAACACCGGAGTTCCTGTCAGTCCTGCCCTTAAGGAACACCGTACTGTTTCCCGGTGTAGTAATCCCCATTACAGTTGGCAGAGACAAATCCATAAAACTAATCAAGGAAGCGTACAAAGGCAATAAAATGATCGGTGTTGTGGCGCAGAGAGATATGAATATCGAAGACCCTGCCTTTGAACAGCTGCATGGTGTTGGTACGGTAGCGATGATTATTAAGATGCTGCAGATGCCGGACGGAAACACCACTGTGATTATACAGGGCAAGCAGCGTTTTCTGCTGAGGGAGGCTTTGCAAACGGAACCTTATTTCAAGGCTACAGTACAGCGTTTCGAGGAAGCCAAGCATAAAAAAAGCAAGGAATTCAATGCCTTGCTGGCATCTATTAAGGAAATGGCCCTGCAAATAATCAATTTATCCCCACACATACCCAGCGAAGCAGGTATAGCCATTAAAAATATTGAAAGCCAGGGCTTTTTAATTAACTTTATTTCGTCGAACCTGAACGCGGAACTGTCTCTGAAACAGGAATTACTTGAGATTCCGGATCTGAGTGAACGGGCAAGGCGGGTACTCGAGCAATTGACCGTTGAGCTGCAGATGTTGGAGTTGAAGACACAAATACAGAATAAAGTACGCGTAGACCTGGATAAACAGCAACGTGATTATTTTCTGAATCAGCAGCTAAAAACCATACAGGAGGAATTGGGTGGCTCGTCTCCTGACCTGGAAATTGATGAACTGAGACGGCGTGGTAAAGCAAAAAAATGGGGAAAGAGCATAGACAGCCATTTTAATAAAGAGCTTGAAAAGTTGTCGAGAATCAATCCGGCAGCGGCAGATTACTCCGTACAGATTAACTATATGGAGGTATTGCTTGATCTGCCCTGGAATGAATTTACTAAGGACAATTTTGATCTGAAACGTGCTGATCGTGTGTTGGATAAAGATCATTATGGCCTTGAGAAAGTAAAAAAACGTATTATTGAGTACCTCGCTGTACTGAAACTCAAAAGTAATATGAAAGCGCCTATTCTCTGTCTGGTAGGCCCTCCGGGGGTAGGTAAAACTTCTCTTGGAAAGTCCATTGCAAAAGCGTTGGGCCGTAAATACGTACGTATGGCACTCGGTGGCGTGCGGGATGAAGCGGAAATAAGAGGCCATCGTAAAACGTATATCGGTGCCATGCCTGGCCGGATCATCCAGTCGCTGAAAAAAGCAGGAAGTGCTAATCCCGTATTCGTATTGGATGAAATTGATAAGGTGGGCAGTGATTTTCGGGGTGATCCTTCTTCTGCTCTTCTGGAGGTATTGGACCCGGAACAAAATAGTGCATTTTATGATCATTACGTAGAACTGGACTTTGATCTTTCAAGTGTAATGTTTATCGCAACGGCAAATTCACTGAGCAACATACAGCCCGCGCTGCTCGATCGTATGGAGATCATTGAAGTAAACGGCTACACCATTGAGGAAAAAATTGCTATCGCAAAAAAACATCTGTTGCCCAAGCAGCGGGAACAACATGGATTAAAGACAAAAGACATCTCTTTAAATGCTAAGGTTATTGAGAAGGTGATTGAGCAGTATACAAGGGAATCCGGCGTGAGAGGCCTGGAAAAGAAAATCGGCTCACTGGTCCGTGGTCAGGCAACCCGTATCGTGATGGAGAAACCACACACCCCCGCTCTGACCACTGAAGATGTCGAAGAACTGCTCGGTCCTGCTATTTTTGATAAAGACTTGTATGAAGACAATGAGGTAGCCGGTGTGGTAACCGGGCTGGCCTGGACACCTGTCGGAGGTGATATTCTTTATATTGAATCAAGTTTAAGTCCGGGCAAAGGAAAGTTATCCATAACGGGAAACTTGGGAGAAGTGATGAAAGAATCTGCCAGCATCGCGATGGCCTATCTTCGGGCACATGCTGCTGATTTCCATATTGACCATCGGCTATTCGATCAATGGGATGTTCATATTCACGTACCTGCCGGCGCAACACCGAAGGATGGACCATCCGCAGGGGTTACTATCTTAACCGCACTGGCATCCGCTTTTACACAGCGAAAGGTAAAAGAAAAGCTGGCCATGACCGGAGAGATTACGCTTCGCGGAAAAGTACTGCCTGTAGGAGGAATCAAGGAAAAAATACTGGCAGCCAAACGGGCCAATATCAGGGAAATTGTCTTATGCCAATCAAACCGGAAAGACATACAGGAAATCAAGGAAGATTATATTAAGGATCTTACGTTCCACTATGTAACCAGAATGAGTGAGGTAATTGACGTTGCCCTTCTTCAGAAAAAAGTAAACAAACCATTGGATCTTACTTTCAAACCGGCATCACCCCAATAATATATATTTGTTGTGGCCGGCTCCGGCAAGCCTTGGTTGAGCCGGCTACAACCAGGTCTTTACTACGTGGGAGCCCGCATTGACAGGAATAATCGTAACCGCGGGATCAGTTTGTTTACCATTCACGGTGATTTTTTTATAAATACCCGGCGGTAAGGTAATCAGCGCTCTGCTGCCGGGCGGAATCGTGGCCTTCAGGTTAAACCTATGTGGCATACGGCGGTACGATGTAGCGACACGACCGGCGACCGAGATCAGCGAAGCAGCCGCGTAGTCGATGTCCCCCGGCTGTGGTGCGATACGAATGACTTTGTAGCCTGGTTCAACCGGCTGTATGCCGCAAACCCAGGATGATAGAACAGTTAATCCTCCCCCACTCCACGCATGATTCACCGTTCCACCGCCAAACCCCTCTTTCCCGATACCCCATCCTTCAAAGAGTGTTGAAAAGCGATCGTCGTTAACCATTTTACTGAATCGCTTCTTATGCCGCGTGTTAGCATCAACCGGATAACCCATCTGGTGCATCGCTTCAAAAACATATTTTTCCATATACGGGCTGGCATGCTCCTGGGTTTTAAATACCTGCAGAATCGCCGCATGCTGTGTGGTATCGGCCACGCCGGCAATCACAGCCAGCGCATGTACCCGATCATCCGTTTTACCGGTATAAGCCGGGTCCCGGTATTCGTTATTATTCCAGAAGCGCTTATTAAAAGTCTCCTTAAACCGATGCATAAACCCCTGATAGGCCAGGGCGTCACTGTCCTTACCCAACTCAAGCGCCATCAAATGACTTCCTTTTACCGCCAGATAATACCATAGGTTGAAAATCAGCAACATATCACGGTTATCACCCCAATCGCCCCAGGTCCACTCCCCTTTCCGCAGCTTCACCAAATCCCCGTCCCGCTCCCACAAGGACAGATATTTCCGGACAGCCGGATAGAGATCATGTAAGATCTGTTTATTACCGGTATGCATATAATGGTTCCAGATGCCATAATAGCCGATAGAAGCCAGTACCTGGTCAGGCAGTTCTTTATCCCAGTTCCCTGCAGGCACCGGTGCAAAGAAGCTTCCGTCCGGGCGTTGCCAGTTAATCAATTCGTACAACCATTTACGAGCCAGTGCGTGGCTGGAAGTATCCAGTGCATAGAACGCTTCTTCGGCTTCGAGCACTGCGTCGCCCGTCCATTGTGCACGTTCACGATCAGGGCAATCCATATACGTATCCCGCATGGTAACATACAATGTCCTCGCGGCTTTTTGCCATAAGCGGTCGAAGAACGGATCGCTACTGGAAAAACTACCTGTAAATTCTGTCTGATAACCTGTTTCACGGTATTTCAGCGCTTGTACAGTAACGCCCGGAGGTATGATATAATATACCTGGTGGCCATTCAGCCAACCGGGACTTTCAAATTCCTGTACACCTTCCTTTGTGATATATTCAGCCCGGATATTGTTATCTCCCCCATTGTAAAAAAGGTAGTTATCGGTAACGATGGTTATTTTTTGACCCGCCGGGGCATTGATTTTCAGATATGGCGTGAACTGCGCATTATAGGGTAACCGACAGATCAGTGTATCGCCGCGGCGGACATATCCACCGGAATACTTGCGTAAGCCGAAATCCTTCCATAGTGGAATAGGACGCTTTACCAATTTATTCCAGGGTGCAGCCCCCGCAGTACCTATGATGGCAGCAGAGCGCCATTCCGCATCATCAAAATCCAAATGTTGCCACCCGTCCAGCTCAAGACGTGCATCATACAGCAAGCTCGATTCAGGCAGACGGAAATTGGGGGCCGGCGGCGGTGCAGTGTGGTAGGCCGGCATCGGTGCAGTTTTCCAACCGTCATCGCTTATAATAGCAATACCGGGGGCCTGGCAGTTGATCAGCAGGCCTGCTTTTCCGCTGCTTTTGTGAGAAAAACCCTCTTTTCCGAAATACCAGAGTTGTACGGCAATGATGTTGTTACCTTTTCTGAGATATGGTCCGATATCCACTTCATCAAAATAGGTATCCCGGGGATTCGGACCACGCTTCAGCCCTCCCTCAAAAACCACCATTTTTCCATTGATCCACAGCCAGTATTTACTGTCCGCAGCGATACGAGCCAGGACATGGCTTGGCTTTTCGTTTAACGTGATCTTTTTCCGGAAGGCGATCCAGGTATTGACGGTATCCTTAGTACCTGAGTCTGTGATCCATTTTCCCTGCCAGTTTTGTGCATAGTTTGTTAACCAACAGACAGTTAATAAAGTTAAGGAAATTATATATCTCATCATCGTATCAAACAGCATCATTTTGTCCTGAAAGTAAAATGATATACTCCGGAACCTGCCGTATGCTCCTCATTACGTAATGTTAACGGTTTTCCATCCATTTGTACCGTCTGCAGGTCCGCATCGGGAAAAACAATCCTGGCTTGCGTATTCACCGGTATCCGAACTTCCAGCGTTATCTGGTTACCGGTTTTTTTCCAGGAAGAAACTGCTTTTCCGTAGGGTGTCTCCAGTTCTGCGCCTGCACTGGTCAGTGTGCCTCCGGGCCGCGGAGCAATAACAAGTTGCTTATATCCTGCAGATGCAGCATCCTGTGACAAGCCGGCGACCGTTTTGTACATCCATTCGCCGATCGCACCGTAGGCATAGTGGTTAAACGAATTCATTGTGGGTGTCTGAAACGTACCATCCGGTTTAATACCATCCCAGCGTTCCCAGATGGTGGTAGCGCCCATCTTAACCGGATACAGCCATGAAGGATACGTCTCTTGCAATAGCAAGGTATACGCCACATCATTATAGCCAAAACGTGTCAACACGTGGCAGATATAGGGCGTGCCGAGGAAACCGGTGGTGATATGGTTTTGATAGGCCTTAATATTGTCAACCAGTCTCTGGGCGGCCTGTTGCCTTAACTCTTCCGGCAGCATATCGTAATATAAGGCAAGCACATACGCTGTTTGCGTATTGGAAACCATACGGCCTGAAGGAGTTACGTATTCCCGCATAAATGCCTGCTTCACGTCACGTAGTAAGGTACGGTACACCCCTGCATCAGTCGTCTTACCAAGTAAGTCAGCTGCCCTGATGAGGTTCTGAACGGATGCGGCGTAAAAGACCTGTGCTATCAAAAACTTGTCCGTTATGGCGGCCCTGCCGTCACGGTCGTTGTCCATAGTATAGAACAGCCAGTCGCCATAATGCGGACCGCTGTTCCAAAGATTGTCTTTGCTTACACTGCGCAGATATTCTACCCAACCTTTCATACTGCTATACTGATTTTCAACCAGCTGTTTATCTGCATATAGTGTATAAAAATTCCACGGAATAATGGTGGCCACGTCCCCCCAGCCGGCAGAGCCGGCGTTGTTTATCGATCTTACATCGGGAATAACAACCGGTACATTTCCGTTCGTGTGCTGGTCGGCTTTCAGATCAGCCAGCCATTTGGTAAAGAAACCGGCCACATCCATGTTATAAGCTGCTGTATTGAAGAATACCTGCGCATCGCCTGTCCAGCCCAGCCGCTCATCACGCTGTGGGCAATCCGTAGGCACATCCAGGAAATTCCCTTTCTGTCCCCAAACAATGTTCCGCTGCAGCTGATTGATCAACGAGTCTGACGACGTAAATGTACCGGTTGTTTCCATGTCCGAATAAACAGCCACAGCGGTAATGCTGTTTTCATCCAGCGGGCCGTTGTATCCCGCTATTTTAGCATAGCGGAATCCTTGAAACGTAAAACGCGGAGCCGCCCATTGTTCCTGTCCGCTCAATATATACTTATTTTCCTGCTTTGCTGTACGCAGGTTTTCAAGGTACAGGGAGCCGTCCTTATTCAGCACTTCGGCATGGTGCAATGTTACGGTATCACCCCTGTTACCACGCAGTTTCAACTCGATCCACCCCACCAGGTTCTGGCCAAAATCGACGATCAGATCACCTTCTGCGGTACGTGTCATGGTTAACGGCCTGATGCGCTCGTGGGTCCTGACCGGTGGTGCTGCTGGTGCTATCAACCTGTCATAACCATGATCAACAGTGCGAACCGGCTGCCAACCGGAAGCATTTTCCATTGATGGAACCGGGCGCGTCAAATCCAGTATCTCGCCATTATATATATCGGAATATCTGACAGGGCCTTCCATGGATGCCTGCCAGCTGTCATCTGACACGATCTGCACTTTTGTGCCATCGGTATAAAGGATGTCAAGCTGATACAGTAATGCCGCTTCCTTCCCATACAAGTTGCGGCTGTTGTTCCATAGCAGGCTCCCACGGTACCATCCGTCTCCGACCAGCACAACCGTACTGTTCTGTCCCTGCCTGATCAGAGGGGTCACATCGTATGTCTGATACTGTATCCGATGCCGGTAAGCCGTCCATCCCGGCGTAAAATACTGATCCCCGACCCGCTGTCCGTTGATGGTAGCCTCATATAAACCGTGTGAAGTGATATACAGCCGGGCGGAGCGTACTTTTTTGCCCGCCTCAAATGTCTTGCCGAATGCAGGTACCGGTCCGGCCTTCCCGTCTGTTACGGTCGCCATTTCAATCCACCGGGCTTTCCAGTCGTCGTTATGTAATAAGCCTGTTTCCCAGTAATTTACCGGGCTCCAGGCTGATGCATTACCGTGATTGTCCCATACTTTAACCTGCCAGTAATATCTGGTACCCGACACCTGGTTATCGCCGTTGTACGGTACATGTATGGATTGATCAGACGACACCTTACCGCTGCTCCAGATCAGTTTCCGGCCGGACGCCAAGGCGGCACTATCGTTTGATACCCGAATTTCATAACCGGTCTGTAATACGTTTTGCAGTTTAGAGCTAAGCTTCCAGCTGAAGCGCGGAACGACATCATCCGTTCCTACAGGGTTTATTTTATAGTTGCAGGTAAGGTCATAAACGGAGAGTTTTTGAGAAAATCCCAGTTGTGCGGTGATCGTCAGCAGGATACACCACAATACCGGCAACGCTCTGTTGAGGGATGATACATTCATGTTTTTGTTCATTATCTGGTCAACTGTTTATAAATGATATATATGATACAAGGTTATCGTTTTACGCTGGTAATAGCAACCTGTCCTATCCTGCTTTGCAGAAACGTTATTATTTCAGTTCAAATACATGTTCGCCGGCCTCCAGCTGATGCACGAAGCCAGCCAGCACTTGTTTCCCGATGAACAGCCGCCGTTTGGTCTCCGCCGGAATGCGGAAGGTAGCCGTAGCATTAGCCGGAATGCAGATGCGATACGTTACACGTCCCCCCTTTTGCTCCCAGGATGAATGGATTGTCCCGTACGGACTATCATATTCGGCGCGGAAACGCTCCAAACCCCGGACGGCATGGGGGGTGATATACACGTGCTGAAATCCAGGGACTTTTTCATCGGGTCTGATACCTCCCAGTGCTTTATAATACCAGGCACCAATTTCACCGAACATAATATGGTTGAGCGATATGTCCCGGTCGGCGTCAATGCGCCAGTTTTCATAAAGTGTGGTAGCACCATTTACAATCCACCACCCCCAGGATGGATACGTTTCCCGGGCAGCTACCCGGTATGCGATATCTGCATACCCGTTATCACTCAATGCATTTAAAATCGCCTTCGTCCCCAATAACCCGACATCCAGGTGGAAGTTATCAGCTTCCACGCGTTTGGCGAGATTAGCGGCGACTTTCTCCTTCAACGAATCCGGCACGATGTCCCAATACAGTGGCACGCTAAGTTCCGTTTGCAGTCCCTGACCATACATTGCCGTTTCCGGATTCAGGTATTTATTATTAATGGCATTCCTTATCTTTTCAGCCAGGCGGCGGTATATTGCTTCGTCCTCTGTTTTACCGAACAGGGCAGCCGATTTAGCTGCAATCAGGGCATCCACATAAAAATATACCGATGAAGTGAGCTCAACAGGTGATTTGGAGTTAACCGGAACCCAGTCACCCAATCCCCAGCTCGTCAGTCCGTCCACACTGCTCCGCTCAACCGCATCCACATATTGCTTTAGGTGATCATAACAATCACGTAGCAGCTTACTATCGCCATAGAAAAGATAAATATTCCATGGGATGATCGCTATGGTACTGGTCCAGTCGGGCCCGTTCGCCCACTGATAACCCCAGCCACCGGTAGGAATAATCGCCGGCAGGATACCGTTAGGCTGTTGTTCATCCCGGTGGTCCGCCAACCATTTTTCATATACTGTGATACCGTCGAAGTTATACAGGCCCGTCTCCAAAGCAATGTGTGCATCGCCGGTCCATCCGTTCTTTTCCCGTTGCGGGCAATCCGTAGGATAACCAAACAAGTTGCTGAGATAAGCATTATTGGTAGCCTGCCAGATTTTATTCAGCGTTTGACTGGATGACCGAATGCTACCAACCGGAGGCACATCGCTGTGCATGAAAAAGCCCGTAAGGCTCTCTTTAGTGAGGACAACGGGTTTATTGGCGGTTACCTCGACATACTGAAATCCTTTGTAATTGAACCGCGGCATAAACTCCTCCTCACCATCACCCTTCAGGATAAAAATATCCGTCTGGAAAGGATCACTGTCATCTGTGGGCCGGTAATGATAGTCGATGTTCGACATATCCACGTATCCCCTGCTGGTGAGGCGTTCACCATGCTTCAGCCGCAGCACCGTACCGCTCTCTCCCCTTGCCCGTATCCGGCTTACCCCTGCGATATTCCTCCCCAGATCATACAGCCAGGTCGAGTCATCCAGTTGCTTAAACGAGACCGGCCCGATCTCCCGTGTACGTCTGACAGGCCGCATGGCCTGTGCCACTATTTGCTGTGATGGAGCCGTCCGGTTCGCGGCGTTCTTCCATGCCGAATCATCGAACCCGGCCGTATTCCAGCCCGGTATTTCCTTTCGTGCGTCGTAATGTTCCGCCGTATAAATACTGTTAAATATAAGCGGCCCCCAACTGGATTTCCAGGTTTTATCAGAGCTGATGACTTCTGAGGTGCCATCCGCGTAGGTGATACGCAGGTCCAGGCAGAAAGCCGGCCGGTTACGCCAGGGAGCCTGATGGAAATTCCATACAGCGGTAGACTGATGGTTGTACCATCCGTTGCCCAATAGCACTCCGATGGCGTTTTTGCCTTGTTGCAGCTGTTGCGTAACGTCATGCGTCAGGTAAACGGTACGCCGGTCAAACCGGGTATATACCGGGTCGAGGCTATGGTCGCCGATTTGTTCACCATTTACGTATAATTCAAACAGGCCGGCGACGGCGATATAAACCCGTGCGGACCGGATAGGCTGCTGCGTCGTAAAGCTTTTTCTGAAATAAGGAGCCGGCTTTACGTCTATGCCATTATCATCTGATATCCAGCTACCCTTCCAGTTCTTCGATTCCATCATGCCGGTTTCAAACCAGGCAATCGGGTTAGCGGCGTAGGGCTTTCCATCCTTATCCCAGAGCTGTACGGTCCAATAATAGCGTGTAAAGGGCTTCAGTGGGGCGCCATGATAGGTGACAAGCCGGTCTGACGAATTTTCCCGTTCACTGTCCCACACCCGGTTACCTGTCGGCATCGTTAGCGCCAACGAATCTTCCGAGACACCTATACGAAAAGAAGTTTGCCGGGCTCCGGGACTGTTATCACTGATTTTCCAGGTAAAGCGGGGCGCTGTGGCATCAATGCCCAGCGGGTTTTCCAGGTATTCACATTGCAGGGCAACGGGACCAGGGATGTCCTGAGCTGTTGCCTGGATCCACAGGAAGCATAGCAATATAACAGCTGAAAGGCAATATCTAACGGAAAAAACAGGCATCATTATTTCTGTCAATTATAGTTGTGCATTACCGGTTAACTGCTTAAATAACGTAATTTTTTCCGTCAGGGTCATCCTGTGGTATCCTGCTATGCCACCCGTTAGGATACGAATGCCATTGATGGCAGACGAGTCCGGTTACAGTGATTTCCTGAGTGTCAGGTAAAAAGGTACCGCTTCATGCTGTCGTGAACGCTCCAGGATCAGTTCAGCTGCGGTGGTACCCATACGCTTAAAATCCGTGGAAATTGTCGTGATTCCATTCAGGATAAACTTTTTGAGCGGCGTTTCATTGTAGGAAATAATACCTACCTGCCGGCCGATCGTTAATTTCATAGAAATTACCCGGTCGAGCAGTTTGACGAGGTCATCTTCCATCAGGTTAATATATACCTCCCCTTCCCGGATATCCTCTTGCTCAATATCACTTACCAGCAGGTGGTTAAAGGCATATTGCTGGCAAAACTTATAGAATCCCTTAATAATGCCTTTCGGGAAATAGCTTTTATCCGGAAAGATCAGCTTAATAGTATGGTATTTTCCCAAATGTTCTTTCGCTTCTTCCAATGCGCTATAAATATCCTTCTCAAAGTCCTCATAAACAGCGGCATACTCTCCATCCACATCCGGCACCAGTTTGTCCAGTAACACCAGCTTGTCTTTCGGAATGGCATTAATCACTTCGGCGGCCTTATCACGCCCTTCTACAAAGTGCGGTATAATCACATAGTGCGAATACTCCTGTTTCAGGTTCTGCAGCAGTTTCCGGAACAGGGTTAAGTCATTATCATAAATATACAGATCGACCGACGCATTCTCTCCGATAGCCGCCACGAACGAATCATAGACAATCTTTTTATGTGCACTGAGTTTGTTAAAAAACAGCACAATCCGCAGGCTTTGCCTGAAATCTGTATTAATGATATAATATCCCTTACCGGGTACCGACCCGAGCACACCCAGCTTTTTCAGGTGTTTATAACCTTTCTCCGCAGTATCGCGTGAGATTTCCAGGGAAAAGCTAAGTTCATTGATGGAGGGCAGCATATCATTCTTCTGAATGCTCCCGCTTTCAATCGCCTTTAATACCGCATTCGTCAACTGCAGGTATTTAGGTGTTGCTGAAAGTTCATCGATATGTACATAGTCGAAAAAAGACGCCGGGTTCATTATTTCCACATCAGTCGGTTTTTATGCGTTTAAAGATAGCAATAAAAACGTTTTCCATTTACTTCCTTTTTGCCAGAGCTGCAGCTTTTTTATACTTTTAGCAAATTATTCAGATACGATGTCTTACAGGATACTCATTTTAGACGACGATACGGATATTTTGTTCTTTTGCTCGGTTATCTTTGAAAACCTGGGCTTCGACGTCGCTTCTGTCACCCATTGTAAGGATATTTATGATCAGGTTGAAAAAAATCATCCGGATATTATCCTGATTGATAATTGGATACCGGATGTCGGGGGAACGAAAGCCATACAGCTGCTTAAGCAGCATCCGGTATTTAAGGAAATACCTGTTATCCTGTTTTCAGCAAACAATAATTTACCGGCATTAGCTAAAGAGGCAGGGGCAGATAACTACCTGAAAAAGCCTTTCGACCTTACTGCTATCGAAGAGATGGTGCTGACTCTAGTGAAAAAAGAAGAGAAAACTTAGAGCCTGTTTAAATTTTACCATACAAATTTAAACAGGCTCTTAAGCATTGAATTTATAGCCTACCCCTTTAACGGTAGCGACATAATCATTCCCTATTTTTTCCCTGAGTTTACGGATGTGTACATCGATGGTTCTGTTGGTCACCACCACGGAGTCTTCCCAGATATTTTTCAGGATCACCTCCCGGGTATACACCTTACCCGGTTTTGAGGCCAGGAGGTAAAGCAATTCAAACTCTTTTTTCGCCAGCGTGATTTTCTCTCCATTCCTGAAAACGAGGAATGCATCTCTGTCAATCACCAGATCCTCAATTTCCAGTTTGCCGGCCGTTTCCTCCTCTGCGGTCGCATTTCTCCGCAGGATGGCGTTAATGCGACTGATCATCGCCCGTGGCTTGATCGGTTTGGCAATGTAATCATCTGCTCCTACGTTAAAGCCTGCTATTTCAGAATATTCCTCGCTCCTTGCGGTCAGGAATACGATGAAGGTTTGTTTAAATTCAGGCATGGAACGCATGATACGACAGGCTTCTATCCCATCCATTTTGGGCATCATGATGTCAAGTATAATCAGTTCCGGCTGGTATTTCCTGGCAGCAGTGATGCCGTCCTGTCCGTTCTGTGCGGTATAAACCTGGTAACCTTCCTTTTTCAGCTGATATTCCATCAGTTCCAGGATGTCAGGCTCATCGTCAACAATCAGGATTTTGTGTTTGGAGTTGTTCATGTCGTTATTTTTTGCTAAAGTATGTACTTAACGAAAAGTTGTCATTAACTATATATTACTAAATTGTTAAGTACAGCCATGGCTTAACATAACGATTACTGTGGCAGCGTCTTCTGTAAAAAAGCACCCAGCTCTTCCCCTCTCAGGTTCTTGGCGATGATCACCCCTTCCGGGTCCAGTAGGAAGGATGCCGGAATACCCTGTACCTGGTACAGCGTAACCGCATGGGTATCCCAGAAGTTCAGGTCAGATACCTGTTCCCAGACCAACCCGTCATCGGCAATACCCTGCAACCAGTCTGCGCGGGTGTGATCCAGGGAAATACCCAATATCTCAAACCCCCTGCCTTTATAGGTTTTATACTGCTTCACGATATTCGGGTTTTCCTGCCGGCATGGCACGCACCAGGAGGCCCAGAAGTCAAGCAACAGGTACTTTCCCCGGAAATCAGATGGTTTCACCTTTTTGCCTTCGGGAGTATGCGATTCAAAGTCAGGAGCCTTTTGTCCGATGCTTACACGTTTAATGGCGGCTGTGTTTGTCAGGAATTCCTTCACATACTTATTGTTGCCGAACTTGCCTTCAATCGTCTCAGCATACGCAATCACTTCCTGCTCATGCTTTCTCGGGTCAATGGATGACATGGCGAAAAACCCGGCCAGGTTATCCTGGTTCTCTTTCACAAAAGCCAGTACAGCAGCTGAAAACTCATCCAGATTCTGCTGGTATTGCGGCCTATATTCGTCCCGTATACGATCCACTTCTTCCGGGCTGGCATTGCCGGACTTGCTTTCGAATTCCTCCTGTATTTTTTTAGAGATAGCCATATGCCGGCTATTGATGAGACTGAATTCCTTCATTTTACCGGAAGTGGCGGAGCCTGATATTTCATACGCTCCGTTTTCGTCCGCCATATCGGCCTCGAATTGCACATGTTCCCCGTTTGCCAGTACCAGGAAATAGGTACGTTCACCTGCTGTAATCGTATAAAATGCGGGTTCAGGTGAGGAACCTGTGAACCTGAAGCGCCCGTCTTCCGTCAGAAACGACGAATCTAAGGCGACCTTGTCCTCATGTAAAGCGACCATACGTATGCCTGATGCCCGTTTCAGCTGGCCTTCAATTACAAATTGGTCTTCATTTTTGCAGGAAGCAAAACTGATTATTAATGCAGCTACTACTACTAAATATTTCATCTGGTTATTTTTTGCTTTAGTTATCAGATAATATAGTTCTTTGCTTTCTCCGGTATACGATCCAGTCCGCTGACGTCCCTGCCACCAGCTGTGGCAAAAAATGGCTGTCCCCCTCCGCCGCCCTGAATCTCTTTAGCGAGTTCCCTGACGATATTGCCGGCGTGAAGCCCTTTTTCTTTCACTAATTCATCAGCAATCATCACGGTAATGCCTGGTTTCCCGTCAAAATCAGCCATCAGCACCAGAAAGAGCCGGTCAATCTCCGCCCTCAGTGAAAAAGCAAGACCTTTAACGGCTTCTGCATTTGGCAGCCCCACTTTTTCCGCAATAAAACGTACCCCGTTTATTTGTTGCACTTTGGCAATCAGGTCGTTTTTAAAGCCCATTGCCTTTTCCAGCACGGTTTTTTCCACTTCCTTTTTCAGGTGGTTATTCTCTTCCAACAAGGTTTTCAGAGTCGATACAAAATCTTTCGGATTGTTCAGTAAATCCTTAAAGCGCGACACCACCTCCAATTGTTCACGGATAAAATGCTCCGCATGGCTGCCGGTAATTGCTTCGATACGCCGGACACCGGCGGCGACCGCACTCTCACTGATGATTTTAAAAAATCCGATACTGCCGGTAGCCTGTATATGCGTGCCACCGCAAAGTTCCTGCGAATAATTTTCATCAAAAGTAATAACCCGGACATGGTCACCATATTTTTCCCCAAACAAGGCCGTAACGCCCCGGTTTAGTGCCTCCTGATACGGAACCAGGCGCTCTTCCTTCAGCGGGATATTTTCCCGTATTTTTTCGTTGACCTCCGCTTCCACCCGTTGCAGTTCCTCCGCCGTCATTTTACTGAAGTGAGAAAAATCGAAACGCAGGTACGTTGGAGTAACCAATGATCCTTTTTGCTGGACATGCCCACCCAGCACATTTTTTAACGCGGCGTGCAACAGGTGGGTGGCTGAATGGTTCCGCTCGGTATCGTGCCTTTCCGTTGCATTCACCACGGCCGTAAAGAGGTGCTCCGGGTTCGATGGCAGCTGGTTAACCAAATGGACCATCAACTCATTTTCTTTCCGGGTATCGGTTATTTCCAGTTTCTCCCCGGTCACCTGATCTATGAGGATTCCCTTGTCGCCGGCCTGTCCGCCGCTTTCCGCATAAAAAGGTGTCACGCTCAGCACCAGCTGGTATTGTTCCCGGTCCTTCTGCCGTATCTTGCGGTATTTGATGACGGTTGTCGCTGTTTCCAGCCGGTCATATCCTACAAAGGAAACCGGCTCCTCCCCTTTCAGGACGACCCAGTCACCGGTGTCGGTACTCGCAGCAGCCCTGGAACGTGTCTTTTGCTGTTCCAGTTCTTCATCAAAACCCTTCATGTCCACGGCAAGCCCCTTTTCACGCGCCAACAGCGCCGTCAGGTCGATCGGGAAGCCGAACGTATCATATAATTCAAAAGCAAACTGACCTGCTATTGCCGGGGCATTTGCCGTATATTGCTCAAAGCGTTGCACGCCGGCAACCAGTGTCCGCAGGAAAGCGGTTTCTTCTTCCAGAACGACTTTCTGCACAAAATCCTGCTGTTCGTACAGTTCAGGGAATACCCCCTTGAATTGTGCGGCAAGCAGCGGCACCAGCCGGTGGATAAACGGTTCCCTGAAATGCAGGAACGTATAAGCATACCGGACGGCCCGGCGCAGGATACGGCGTATCACATACCCGGCTTTATTATTGGAAGGCAGCTGCCCGTCGGCAATGGCAAAAGCAATGGCCCGGATATGGTCGGCCATGACACGCATCGCAATATCCGTTTGCTCATCGGCACCGTAAGCTACGCCCGCCTGTCCGGCAATAAATCCGATCAGCGGCTGGAAAACATCCGTGTCGTAATTGGATGATTTCTCCTGTATCACTCTCACCAAGCGTTCAAAACCCATCCCGGTATCCACGTGCTTCGCAGGCAGCGGTTTGAGGGAGCCGTCCTTCTGCCGGTTGAACTGCATAAATACATTGTTCCAGATTTCAATGACCTGCGGATGGTCGGCATTCACCAGCGTACGCCCGTCAACTTCCCGGCGTTCTTCTTCCGTTCGGCAATCAATATGGATCTCCGAACACGGTCCGCACGGACCGGTATCCCCCATTTCCCAGAAATTATCTTTTTTATTTCCCGCCAGTATCCGGTCTTCAGGCACATGCCTTTTCCAGCAGGCAAACGCTTCGGTATCTTCAGGTAACCCATCCGCCTTATCCCCGCCGAAAACCGTCACGTACAGCCGGGTTTTGTCTATCTTGTATACTTCTGTCAGCAGTTCCCAGCTCCACGCAATGGCCTCCTCTTTGAAATAATCGCCGAAACTCCAGTTACCCAGCATTTCAAACATCGTATGGTGGTAGGTATCAATACCCACTTCTTCCAGGTCATTATGTTTTCCGGAAACACGCAGGCAGCGTTGCGTATCGGCTACACGGGAGTGGACAGGCTGCGCCTCGCCCAGAAAAATATCCTTAAACTGGTTCATACCCGCATTGGTAAACATCAGTGTGGGATCGTTTTTAACTATTATCGGGGCCGAGGGAACGATCTTGTGTCCCTTATTTTCAAAGAACGATAAAAATTGCTGTCTGATTTCGCTGCTTGTCATCGCTGTTATTTATGATACTGTATTGCGGCGCAAAGTTAATGATTTGGGAATGCACCTGGTGATCAAAATCATTCTTTTAACGAACTAATCTCATTTCCGTCTGTGCCGGAAATGATTATTTTTGCTATATTACCGGTTTTTATACGGATCGTATGGAGTACGAATGCATCGTGTTACCTTACGTCTTGCCGATACAAACAATATAGTTATATGAAAAAGACGATACTTGTACCGACTGATTTTTCCCCGAATGCCGCGGCTGCTGCGTATTATGCTGCTGAGGTGGCGCGAACGAAGGCATGGAACCTCCATCTTGTCCATACTTATCTCGCCTACTCAAGCAGGTTCGCAGCAGAAGATTTCAACAAAGAAGTTGCCATCCATGAAGAAAATAAGGCGATGCAGGAGATCACAGCGCTGGTTCAGCAGCTGGAAAAGGATTTCCCGGAACTGGAAATTTCTTTTGATTGCATACAAGGCGACTTTTCCAAAGAGCTGATCGCGATCGCCGGCCAGTCGGGCAACGAACTGATTGTGATGGGTTGCCAGGGAGCTTCTGCCGCCAAATATGTATTACTGGGAAGCAACACGCTGGCCATTGTACAACAATCGCCCATACCTGTTCTCGCTGTACCGGGGGCCACCCGAAGTGCAGCATGGGAGCGGGTCGGCATGCTGAGTAATTTCCAGACCTCCGAGGTGGCTATCCTGGAGCAATTCAAAGCATTAACAGGAGATGAGACGTTCCAGCTGACGTTATTGCATATCCAGGAAGAGCGGCAGGATGTCACTGCGCAACTGGAAGCATGGGCTCAACAGCTGCAGGATCGCACGGGTGTCACGTTGTTACACCGTACAGGCTGTATCAGCAGGCGGTTGGATGACAGTGAGACCCTTCCGCAGTGCATTATCCATATGGCAGAAACTGAGGATCTTGATTTGTTGCTGGTGACGTATAATGAGAAAAGTTTTTTCAGGAAACTCTTCGGCAGAAACCTGGTAAAAACCCTTATCCAGCAATTTCCGCTGCCGCTATTGTTCATCGGCTCCAGGTAAGAGAGGGATTCATTGCCGGCATTTCGTCTTAACTTGCTGTTTTTCTGATGAAAAAATTGCAGTTCCGAAAAAAAACCATATCTTTGCGCCGCTTCAGGCAATAGTGTCTGAGGTTTAAAAAATTTCATGAACCCATTTATTCAATTGGGAATCCGTCATGATATTGTTAATGCCATCACTGAGTTGGGTTTCGAAAATCCCACTCCTATCCAGGAACAAGCCGTTCCCGTATTACTTGCAGGCAGCAACGATTTTGTCGGATTAGCCCAAACCGGCACCGGTAAAACTGCAGCCTTTGGCCTGCCCTTATTAGAACTATTGGATTTTTCTCAGAAACAACCGCAGGCGCTTATCTTGTGCCCTACCCGCGAATTGTGTCTGCAGATCTCCAAAGACATTGAAAAATTTGCCAAGAATCTTCCTGATGTACATGTTGTGGCCGTTTACGGTGGCGCAAACATCGGTGATCAGTTGAGGCAGATTCGCCGGGGTGTACAAATTGTTGTAGCGACCCCCGGAAGAATGCTGGATATCATTGGCCGCAAAGCCATTGATTTTTCTAATGTGCGTTATGTAGTATTGGATGAAGCGGATGAAATGCTCAATATGGGCTTTCAGGAAGACATCAACGATATCCTTTCAACCACTCCCGAAGAAAAGAAAACATGGCTGTTTTCTGCTACCATGCCTGCCGAAGTGCGGCGCATTGCCAAAAAATACATGACGGACCCTGTCGAACTGACGATGGGAACCAAGAACACCGGAAACGTTAATATCGAACACGAATATTACATGGTCCGGGCACGTGACAAGTACGCTGCTTTCAAGCGCATTGTGGATTTCAACCCGGATATTTTCGGAATCGTCTTCTGCCGTACCAAAGTGGAAACACAGGAAATCGCAGAAGCGTTGATTAAAGACGGTTACAATGCGGATGCATTACATGGTGACCTGTCCCAGCAGCAAAGGGACAAAGTCATGAAGCGGTACCGCGAGCGGAGCCTGCAACTGCTGATTGCAACGGATGTCGCCGCCCGGGGTATCGACGTCAATGACGTCACCCACGTGATTAATTTCTCCCTGCCGGATGAGATCGAAAATTACACCCATCGCAGCGGGCGTACGGCCCGGGCAGGAAAAACAGGTATTTCCATCGCCATTATCCACGGGAAAGAGGTCGGTAAAATCCGCCAGATTGAGCGTGTGATCGGAAAGCAGTTCGTCAAAGCGGAAGTTCCGACCGGTTTTGATGTGTGTGAGAAACAACTATTCGGTCTCGTGCATAAAGTGCATAATGTAGCCGTCAATGAAGATCAGATCAGCCAGTACCTGCCCCGTATTATGGACGAGTTCGCAGATCTGAGCAAAGAAGAGATCATCAAGCGTTTTGCTTCCATCGAGTTTAACCGTTTCCTGGAGTACTACAAAAATGCTCCTGACCTGAATGCACAGGCAGAAAGCCCGTCACGCTTCAGCGAAGGCAGCGGAAAACCAGAGCGTTTCGGCCGGACCGGTTATAAATCCGATTATACTCGTCTGTTCCTCAATCTGGGTTCTGTGGATGAATTTACCCGGGGAGATATGCTGGGTTATATCTGCAACAATACCCGTATCAGTGGCAAATCTATTGGAAAGATTGACCTGAAAGGGGTATACACCTTCTTTGAGGTGGAAAACAGCAGTGTCGATAAGGTGTTCAACGGGTTTTCCAATGTAGACTTTAACGGAAGAAAGGTGCGTGTTGAACAGGCCGGCGAAGGACGTAGTGAAGGACGTGGCGAAAGCCGCGGTGGCGCCTCATTCCGCCATAAACCATCGCACGGCAGGCGCGAGTCCGAAGGCTTCCGTGATTTTTCCGGCAAACGCAGAGAACGGAAAAGCCGCTGGTAATCCTTCTTAGTTGAATTTTCGTATCATACAAAAGTTCTGAATAAGCATATCAGAAACTGGAAAGCACCTATATCAGGGTGCTTTCTTTGTTAGGGCCCGTTCCCTGGAATGCCCGGGCTTACTAACCTGAATTGATTATATTTGAAACCGGAAGACGATAGCACGAGATGCAAGAAAGAAACGTAGTAACCATCCTATTTTAATTATTCTATTAAGAACGACAGTACAATGAATGACGACAAAAACAATCCTTCCGGCATAAGCCGCAGAACGTGGCTGGCCTCCGCAGGTGTTATGGGAGCCTTTCTGACCGGCCAGGCAGCTTTTGCTGACAGCCGCCCCAACTGGCGGGTAACGGGTGGTACTACTCATGTTATCAACGTCAAGGACTATGGCGTTACCGGTGACGGCGTAGCGGACGACACCAGTGCTCTCCGGAAGATATTCGAGGAACTCCAACCAGGCAGCACCGTTTTTTTTCCTGCCGGCGACTATAAAATAAGCCGGAGTATCTCCGTGAACACCGACCACATTTCCATAGCGGGGCAAAGCCTCCTTTCCAGCATCATTTACAGCTACGAACAGACCGATAACGACACGCCGGCAAGCGCCAGTCTTTTTTCCTTCAGGGACGGTATAAAGAACGTGCAGGTAACCACCCTTTCGCTTAGCTATACCGGACATTTCTTTCCCAAGTTCGGAGAGTCCTACCAGGGCAAGGTCAGTGGGCTGCTTTTTAAGCAATGCGAAGACGTACATATCGAACATATGGAGATTTCCGGGTTCAACGCCAACGCCATCCAGATAACGACCGGCAACCGTGCTGTCTATGCACGACGCGTAACAGTTAACCACTGTAACCTGCACCATAACCGGGTGGCTGGTGTCCTCTTCGGCAACGTCGACTACATCACCATCAGCAACTGCGATTTAGACCATCACGGTTCAGCGCTTGACGGAGGCACCGGGTACGGCTGTGCAGGTTCCAGCGGCGAAATGCCCCGTTATATCCAGATCGTCCATAACCGGGCCAGCTATAATATGCGTAAGGGGCTCGACCTGCATGCTGGTCTGGAAGCCATTATTGAGGGCAATATCTGCCATGGCAACCGGCTTTACGCCATTTATGCAGAGGGAAGACGAACGGGCAATGTGATTATCAGAAACAACATCATATCCGGCATGCGCAGGGATACGATCGGCATTCCGGAGCCTTATACCTGGATTACCGGCATCGATTTCGGCCCTTATGCCGGTGAGCTGGTAGAGGATGACTATCATAACTATATCGTGGAGGGAAATTTAATCACCGATTTTGGTATTGATGTACAGGGAAGCGCTTTTCCGATAAGGTGTTATTTCAATTTCAAACGCGGATCCGTCCACATAAAAAACAACATCATACGCGGAGGACGGACCACCAACCTGATCAGCTTTTCGACGCGGGTCAGGGACCAGCGTAGACAGGTGATGATCGATATTTCCGGCAACCATGCGCTGGTCGAAAAAGTCACCCATACGCCTATTGACCTCAGTGGTTGCAATCAGGTCAACTTCAGCCACAACCAGTTCACGCTGAGCCAGGGAATTGAGCGCACGTTTATCAGCCTGCACTCCCAGCTCCTCGAATCCATGGTTTGTATGGGAAACCAACTAAACGTTCCCGAAATGTCAAATGAGTCCTTATTCAGTCCGATAGCTAAGGATAAGCTGAGTGGCCAAGTCGTTATGACCGGGAATATACTGAACGGTTCCGTGTTGTAGCCGGAATCGGCCAATATTTAGCACACTGGTTATAAAAACAAAAAGGGGCGCCCATAATGTAATGAAGCGCCTCTTTTACCTGCCGGGTGAATGCTGGCGCGGAATTCGAACCAGCTTGTGAACGAATTGATTAAAAATCGGTAATTTCTTAAAATATTGGCAAAAACTGACTGTTAACGCTCGTGTGCGGTCACAACACACTACCTCGTAATGGTCATAGCTGATTTGCTATTTTCTGTTTATATTTATCCGGTAGCTATAATTCTGACAAACTGACTGTAAGGTAAAATGAAATCAATATTTGGAATAGAACGGTCTATATTAAGACCGATTCAGATCATGAAAGCCTTACTAATTGTCTTCCTGATACCAATATTTTCGTGTTCTTCAAAGCTTCGGCCGGTAATTAATTATCTTAATCAACAACAACCGGACACCATACCTGAAATCTTCGGCCCTGGATTAATTTCTGTACAGGGCAGGTTTGATTTAGGGTTCACCATGTCCCCGGATGGTAAAAGTATGGCGTTCGGTGTAGCGAACGAGCACGATCCGAAAGAAAACTATATCTACATGCTCAATTTTTCCAACGGGAAGTGGAGCGACCCTGACAAAGGTATTCTGCCTGATAATGATAATACATTTTTTCCTATGTTCGGGCCAAAAGGAAATGAATTCTATTTTGCCAAATCGATTAATACCCAGGAAACCGACATCTGGTGGGGAAAGTATCGTAAAAATAAACTATATCATATTCAGCCATTAAGAGCACCTGTCAATTCAACTTCAAGAGAAGCCGGCCATGGCAAGTCGTTGAAAGGCTCATTTTATTTTACTTCTAACCGCGATGATAAGCAACAATGCTGTGGAGATGTTTTTAGTTCAGAGGTTGATAACAACGGGAATTATAGTTCTGTACATACTGTAATGGAATTGAACTCGGCCGGTGATGAAGAAAGTCTATTTCTCGCCCGTGACGAATCGTTTATTATACTTCAATCATGGAAAAATGAATTTAATTCAAAGCACGACCTGTATCTGAGCTATCGTACTAAAGAAGGAAACTGGACACCCCCCGAGAGATTATCTACTACAATTAATAGTAAGGAAATAGAGCAGAGGCCATTTGTATCCCCAGACAACCACTATTTATTTTTCAGTAGACTGAGCAAACGAATAGAAAACGGTAAGGAAATATTAGAATCCGATATCTTTTGGGTGAGTACAAAATCACTTTTCAAACCCTATCCATATAACTTAACAATTAAAAATAAAGTCACCTATAAGAAACCCTTTCGAATTATCTTGCCAAAAGATCTGTTTAAAGATGTCGATGATACGAAATTAATATATCAAGCAGCGTTAGAGAACGGCCGTCTCCCTGACTGGATTAAATTTAATGAAAGCAAATTAATCCTATACGGAATATGGGAGTTACCGGTAGGCCTCATTATTATTATTACAGCTATGGATAAGTATGGGAACACAAGCCTTGTAAAAATTCCTATTACGGAGACACTGTCAAAACAGGTGCAATAACAAACTAACGTCGTCTTAAACTGTTATAGTCTTTTCCGCGAAACAATTAGTAGGGATTAGTAATAAAATGAATAAATAACGCTTGGAACACTGGTTGGGTATGAATACAAAGAGAGGCGCCCATAATGAAGCGCCTCTTTTACCTGCCGGGTGGATAATCGGGCAGAATTCGAACCGGTTTGTGAGCAGTTGAGCGGGAATAGGTGATATAGCTGCATTTCAACCGTTTCGTGCAGACGCGAGGCGGGGCGCAGATCAATTACCCTTTTTGTTATTTGATACTGGTTCCCCTGTTTTGCAATAAATCATTAAAGAGTTCAATTTTGTATGATAGTATTTTTCTATACATATCGTTGGTATACACGTCATTATATTCGTAGATTAAGAAGCGCCGATGCAAGTTTAGGAACTAAAAAATTATCTGTAAACAAATGGCTGAAACTATTAAAAAATCTGCACGTCTCGAATCATTGGATGCCTTACGTGGATTCGACATGTTATGGATCATTGGTGGTCACGCAGTGATCCACAATCTTGCCACCGCCGGTAATTCAGATTTTCTGAATGCACTGGCACTACAAATGAGGCATGTCCCCTGGGAGGGCTTTCATTTTTTTGATCTCATTATGCCCCTCTTTATGTTCATGGTGGGAATGTCAATTCCATTTTCTATTGATAAACGGTTATCAATGGGTGAATCTAAACGGAAAATTTATCTGCATGCATTTAAGCGTTTAATTATTCTTCTTATACTCGGGATGGCCTATGAGGGCAACTTATTGGCCCTAGACACCAATAAACTGTTCTTTGGCAGTGTGCTGGGCGCTATTGGAACCGGCTATTTTTTCAGTGTTATCATATATAACCAGTTGAATACCAAAGGTCAGATTTTGTTTACTGCGGGACTTTTGGTGGCTTACTGGTCTATACTGACATTTGTACCCGTTCCGGGGCAACAGGCTGGTGTATTACTGCCTGAGTCGAATATTACAAAATATGTCGAAAATATAGTACTTGGAAACCATGCTAAAACCGGCGTTACGTACATGTGGGTGCTGGATACACTGGGTGTTATCGGTACAGTGATGACCGGCGTTTTTGCCAGTACTGTCATTCGCGGGAACCTCAGGTTATCGTTTTTTAAATCTTCAAACGGACAAATCCATAAAACACTGATCCTTGTACTGACCGGGTTAGCACTGGTTTGTACTGCGCTGGCTTTAAGTAGCTGGTCCCCGATAATCAAAAGAATTTGGACCCCTGCTTTTGTTTTATTAACCTCCGGATTAAGTTTTCTGCTGATGGCCCTCTTTTATTTTGTTATCGACGTGAAAGGATATAAGCGGTGGGCTTTCTGGTTAAAAGTGATCGGGATGAACAGTATTGCAGTTTATTTAGCGGTTCACTTTATCCCATTTGAGAGCTTAGCCGGTGCATTTGTTTTTGGGCTCGAGCAATTCCTGGGTGCTTATTACCCCGTAATCTTATCGTTGGCTGCGTTGGCAATTATATATATGATCCTGTACTGGATGTATAAAAAAGGGACTTTTATTAAGATATGATGGTAAATTTCAATCTTATCATCCTTATGTAGTAGTTAGAGCCGAATTATAAAAGCTATCCTAAGTCCCACATGAAGCAAAAAAAGCAGCCCCGAAAAGGGCTGCTTCTATAAGCGGGTGGATAATCGGGCTCGAACCGACGACCCCCAGAACCACAATCTGGTGCTCTAACCAACTGAGCTATACCCACCGTG
>CAZJKM010000033.1:0-26204 GCA_964546645.1 uncultured Sphingobacteriaceae bacterium | reverse complement strand
TCCGCAGAAAGCGGAAAAGCGACGTACACCGTTGAAATCAAATCGCTTAATTCAAAGTTCCTGGAACTGAACCTCAAGCTGCCAAAAGCATTTGCTGACCGGGAACTTTTCCTGCGCAATGAATGTACACGGCTGATTGAACGGGGTAAAGCGTCCGTTGTGGTAACCATTGAATACCGTGACGCCGCGGCCAAAGCAGCGAAGATCAATACGGCACTGCTCCAAAGCTATTACCGGGAACTGAAAGGCCTGGCTGCATCATTGCAGGAAACAGCTCCCAATCTGCTGGAAATAGCCATGACCCTGCCGGAAGTGATCAGCTATGACGAAGAGCCGGCGGATGAAACCGAATGGGAGTACCTCTTCCGCGCATTTAATAAAGCTATTGCACAATTTGACACGTTCCGTACCGACGAAGGCGCGGTGTTACAGGATGACCTTGTCAACCGTACACAAGGGCTGCTGAGGCTGCTTACCGAAGTGGAAGGTCGCGAGACCAGCCGCATTCCCCTGATCCGGGAACGGATCAGCCAGTATCTGGATGATGCCGTAGGACGTGAAAACGTCGACATGAACCGCTTTGAGCAGGAACTGATCTATTATATTGATAAACTGGATATCACGGAGGAAAAGGTACGGCTGCGCAGCCATTGTAATTATTTCCTCCAAGCGCTGGACGAACCGAACTCCAATGGTAAAAAACTGGGGTTTATTTCACAGGAAATGGGACGTGAGATCAACACGCTCGGTTCCAAAGCCAATGATGCCGACATCCAGCAGATCGTGGTGCGCATGAAAGAGGAACTGGAGAAAATTAAAGAACAGTTGCTGAACGTAATTTAAGGGTGGTTTGCCTTTTGCTGTTCGCTATTCGCAGGAAGCGACTTCGCAAATAGCAAAAGGCAAACAGCAAACAGCGAAAAACCATGCCCGGAAAACTAATTATATTTTCAGCGCCAAGCGGCGCAGGTAAAACGACTATTGTAAAGTATTTGCTGGAGCAACTTCCGGAACGGATCGCTTTTTCCATTTCTGCCAGTACCCGGCAACCCCGTGGAGAGGAGAAACATGGTGTGGATTATTATTTCATCAGCAAAGACGAGTTTCTGCATAAGGTTGCCCATAAAGAGTTTGTGGAGTTTGAGGAAGTGTATTCGGGTACGTATTATGGTACGCTGCGCAGTGAGATCGACCGGATCTGGGCTGCCGGAAAACACGTCATCTTTGATATCGACGTGGAAGGCGGCCTCCACCTGAAACGAAAGTTCGGAGCAGACGCACTCGCCGTCTTCGTACAACCCCCTTCCTTACAGGTATTGACGGAGCGGCTGACGAATCGCGGAACGGACAGCCCTGAAAAACTGGCAGAACGGATCGCCAAAGCAGAAAAAGAACTGACTTACGCAGACCGCTTTGACATCATCCTGCAAAACGATGACCTGACCGTGGCCTGCACGGAGGCGGAGAAAATAGTGTTGGATTTTTTATCTGGTGACTGATGACTGGTCTCTTCTTCGGCTCTTTCAATCCCATACACACCGGGCACCTGGTCATTGCTAATTACATGGCGAATTATACCGATCTGCGGGATGTCTGGTTTGTGGTTTCCCCACAGAATCCGCTGAAGGCCAAAAAATCACTGGCAAGCATGTATGACCGGCTGGAAATGGTGAACCTGGCCATCGGGGAAGCCTCAACCCTAAGGGCCAGTGATATCGAATTCCGGCTGCCGCAACCTTCGTATACCATCGATACACTGACCTATTTGCGGGAACGGTATCCCGGAAAACAGTTTGCGCTGATTATGGGATCGGATAACCTGCAATCCTTTGCAAAGTGGAAAAATTACGAACTCATTTTGCGGGACTACCGGATCTATGTATACCCCCGGCCCGGATACGCCCCCGGCGAGCTGATCGATCACCCTTCCGTTATCATCACGGATACGCCGCTGATGGAATTATCATCTACCTTCATCCGCCAATCACTGAAAGAGGGAAAAAGCGTACGCTTTTTCCTCCCGGATAGTGTAATCGACTTTATTGAAAAGTCCGGCCTCTACACCTTATAGAAGTTGATTGGTTGATTGGTGGGTTAGTTGATTGGTCTGGTGTGTTAATCAACTGATCACCAACAAACTAACCCACAAACAAACTAATCAACTAACCCACCAATCAACTACAACAACCCGGGCAGGTGATTGCCAAACCGGTAGGTCAGGCCCACCTCGTGTGTGGCATTATTCAGCTGACGGGTCAGCGGCTGGCTGCCCGGATGGAACTGATAGCTGTAATTGATACCCAGCCGGTTGACGGCAATGTGCGCCATCCCTGCGATATGACCATACGTCCGTACGTTCAGCCCCAAACCAAACATCCGTCGCGCGTAAACCATCGCCGAGATTTCCGCACGCGTCTTCTCATTCGAACTGTACGTAACCAATCCCGCCGGCTTCAGGTGGAAATCATCCCCCAGCGCAAATACATAACCCGCCATCAGGTGATACTGGTTGTAAAAACGGTACTGACGGTTCGTACCCCCGCTGCCAAGGTCGCTCAGCGACAGCCGCGGAAGGGATACTCCCAGATAATATTTCTCCTTATGGTAAAGCATCACCCCGAAACCCACCAGTGCATCCGCCTCGCGGATATCATCACTGCCAAAGGCCGCATCCGAAGGGTCAATACTACTGAAATTGCCCCGGTAATAGCTCAGCCCGCCACTCAGTGACAATGACAAAAATGTCTTCGCCGACAAACGGACCGATTTGGCAAAAAATGCGCTGAACTCACTGCTCTGCTCCACTGCCAGGCTCTCATGGCGGACATTCAATCCGGCACTGCCACCCAGCCCCTTCACCGGAAGATGACCTGTAAACCAGAAAGCCTGTGGGGCACCTTCAACACCCACCCATTGACGCCGGCCAAGTACCGTGACCGAACCCGCTGAATCGATCCGGCTGCCGGCCGGGTTCAGCGGCGTCACTGTCACGCCGTACTGATTGTACGTCATCGTCTGCTGCGCGTGAAGCAGCAGGGTGGTCGCCAGAAAAAAAGCTCCTGTTAATATAATTGACTTTTTCATTTTTTATCGTGATTAGTAACTGGTGAATTGGTGATTAGTAACTAGTGACTAATTACCAATTCACCAGTCACTTTCTAATACTTCAACACAAAATAACCTTTATAAGGCTCCCACTTCCCGTTCACTTTCACCTCTACCAGGTAGAAGTACGTGCCCGCAGGAATCGCTTTGCCGCCTACACGGCCATTGAACGAAACCTGGCTGTTATTATAACCGCGGACATCATACAGTACCTGGCCATTCCGGTCCACGATCACCACCCGGTTATCCGGGTACTGCTCGATACCATCGATCTGAAGGACCTCATTGATACCGTCTCCGTTCGGTGACAAAGCCTTATGAACACTGATCGGCGCTGAACCGGTAACCGTGATGGTAACCGTGACAGGGGCCGCTGCTTCGTGGTTCGCATCGCCGGCCTGCGTAGCCGTCACCCGGACAAGACCAATACGGTGGAGCGTAAGCGAATGGCCACTCAGCGTAGCGATACGTGGCGCATCTGACGAAAGGCTCACCGGAAGACCGCCCACGGTGGACGCATCCAGGGCCACACTGCCGGAAGACAACGCCACCGTTGCAGGGGCCGTAAACGTGATCGTCTGCGGACGCTTCAACACCGTCAGCGGCTGCTGTGCCTGAGGACGACTGCTGTAGTTGGCGTTTTCCGGAACCGTTACCGTAATCACCGCGCTGCCCGCCCCTATGATCGTCACCACACCTGCTGAGGAAACCTCCGCTACCGATGTGTTACTGCTGCTGTACTGCAATGGCTCACCACTGCTTGAAGAGGCTGTCAGGTTAAAGGGAGTATCACCATACACCTTGCCGGCTATCGGCGGGAAACTAAGCGTACGCGTGCCTGCGGTAACCGTCAGCTCGCCCGTAAGTACCAGCGGCTCATAGTTGGCAGCCGTGATCGTGGCTGTCACTGTCTGGCTGCCTGTGGCGGTGCGACCGTTGTTCTGGTAGCTCACTGACGCACCCGCGGGAAGACTGCCGGCTATCGAAAGGGATTTCGCCGTACCGTCATAAGCAAAGCTCTGTGACGGAAGCGTGACACCCGTAATTGGTGCATTATTTACGGTCAGCGTGCCCGCAACATATACAAATGTATAGTTTGCCGCAGCACCACCGCTCACCGTAATCGGATAGCTGCCCGACTGGGAGGTTCCCGTAGCCGTTGTAGCTGCAACGGGAACCGCACTCAGCATTGCGCTGGTTTCACCGGCTGCAAAACCGCTGTAGCTCACCGTCAGGGCCGGATTGGCAGCACCGAACACACGGCTCTTGTCATCTGCCGTAACCGTCAGCTCTGCTTTGGCCACCACCACGTTCACGGAAGCCCGGAAGCCACCACCATTCGTAACTCCCTGCACATGGGTAAACGTGCCGTAGAGCGTATACGTTCCCACACCGGTCCCATACGATGACCTATCCCAGGAAACATCCTGATCCCCTTGGCTGCCATCGTGGTATGTTACGCGCACCTTACCCGGCAACGGAAGATCTCCTGCTGCCGTTTTGTAGGTAACTGTTATATCAGGGATCGGTGCAACCCCGCGGATGTCACGGCTCAGGTAAACCGTCGCCTGGCCCGAAGCATGGTTGCCTGCTGCATCCGTCACCGTCAGTACCACCTGTTGGGTCATCGGCTCCGCATTAGTGAACGTCGTTTTGTCCAGGCTCAGCGTAACCGGGCCTATGTTGTCCGTACTGCCATCATCCACCTGGTCCGGCGTGATGGTAACCGTACCGTCATTACCAAGTTCCACCGCAATATCCTTCGTTCGCACAACCGGTGCCGTGAAGTCCATCGTATATACCTCGCCGGAAGTAAAGGCCGCAACTGTATTCGGTGTAACCCCTGACGGGCTGGTGAAGTCAAGGCGGAGTGTACCGTCGCCCGTGATACCCGTAACAGGAACCGTCCAGGTAGTGCCGCTACCGGCAGGTGTACCGATCGTGCCGGCTGTACTGCCTGTAGTGGTCAGCGTGAAGTCGCCCGCATCCACACCCGTAACGGGGGCGGCAAAAGTAACCGTATACGACACCATTGCTGCGTTAGACGGGCTGGCCGACATACGCACAATGGACGAAACCGACGTCAGTGTCTGCTGACTGCCGGAAGGAGACGCCTGCACGGAGGCAAACTCATCCACCGATTTCAGGCGGAAGTAATACACCGTCCCCGAGGACAGGCCCGTAACCTGATGACTGGTGGCTGTTCCCGCAATGGCATCATATCCCGGCAGCACTGCCGAAAAATCAGCCGCCGTGGAAATCTCCAATGCGTAGGTAACCGCCCCCACAACCGGTGTCCAGCTAAGCGTAAAGCCCATCTCCGTAACCGCCGATACGGATGGCGTCTCCGGGCTCAGCGCATAACCCAGCACCACCGGGTCTGCCAGCGTCACCGTCTGAAAAGACTGGCTGGTCACGTCCGCCTCCACATACCGCTCCGTGTTATCCCTCGTGCTCTGCACAAGAGCCTTATAGGCTCCGCCGTTGGTCTCCTGCACAAATAGCAGCAGGTTAGCCGCATCGTGGCTGCCCAGTTCAGCTGACTCATACCGGACACGAACCTTACCCGTAAAGGAATACGGTGAGCCCAGCTGGTAAACCCGCGGAAGCGAGGACCCCTCATGGATCGCAACCGGGGTGGCTGACAGCACCAGGCTGTTCCCGCTGAACCCCGTATTCCCCGAAGGAACCCACGACAGCTGCTGCGATGACCAGACCGTGTTGGCCTGGACACTTAGACCCGAACTGCCCGCCGTGATCTGGGTATATCCCGGCACCGAAAGCCCCAAACAGGCTATTGCCAAAGATAAAACCCTATTTATTATTTTCTGTCGTTTAGACATTATCAACTTATTATAAGGTCAACAAACTATCCATTCCGGATAGATTACTCGCTCCAAATACGATCTCAGGCTAATCTATCGAAACGCCTCCGCTAAAGTAACCGGTAAGATTGATAGTAGGTGTAAGCCCGAACGCTGATATTGAGACCACCATCATCAGCCTGGTACCGGCCGTGACCGGAATACTCAATCCCGTGGTCAATCCGTTTGAAACGGTTCCGATGCCTATTATGCCCGTCATAGTTGGATTCAACGTTACCAAAGCCCCGGGAACTGGAAAGAAAGTATTGTCCGGTGTAGACGAAGAGAACAACTGCGCAGTGATAGTGACATTATCGCCAATTAAGGCCAAAGCCGCCGTATTACTGAAAAATCCGGAAATTGAGGTGATGATGCCATCACGGGGAACGGAAAAAGCGAAATTAGGTATCGTAGTACCGTCAACCATCCCTCCGGTTAAACTCACTCCTGTCACACAGTTACCGAAACCAACAGCAGTACCACTACCTGTCAAACCTCCAAGTATAGTAGTCATCTCCGCAGGTGTATTACCAGATGCGAAAGGAATGATCGCACCCGCACCATTGGTACCCGGCAGCCCCTGAGGTCCTGTATCACCCGTAGCACCGGTAGTGCCGGTAGCGCCAGTGGGACCGGTCTCACCTGTTGCACCAGTAGCTCCGTTCTCTCCCGTGGCACCGGTGGCACCCGTCTCGCCAACAGCACCTGTAGCGCCAGTAGCACCCGTCTCACCTGTTGCACCAGTAGCTCCTGTTTCACCCGTGGCACCGGTAGCACCTGTGGCACCGGTAGCACCTGTCTCGCCAACAGGACCAGTGAGCCCTGTAGCACCAGTAAAGCCAGTGGCGCCAGTAGCACCGGTCTCACCCTGAGGGCCTGTAGCACCAGTTGCGCCCGTAGTGCCGGTAACACCCGTTGCGCCAACAGGACCAGTAACGCCAGTAGCACCGGTCTCACCCTGAGGGCCCGTAGCGCCAGTTGCGCCCGTAGTGCCGGTAACACCCGTTGCGCCAACAGGACCAGTAACGCCAGTAGCACCGGTTATACCCTGGAGACCGGCAGCACCTGTGGAACCGGTAGCCCCCGTAACACCCGCAGCAGCCAGCACCGTATAATCCGGAGAAGTACCTGGGATGCCGGACGGAGGTGCAGTGCTTACCAGATAGGTACTGCCATTATACGTAACAATCTTACCTACCCCGTAACCCGGAGCGTCCCCCGCATTAAATGCCACAATGCCTGCAAACGGATTATCGGCCGTATTGGTCATACGAACCCAGGCACTGCCGGAATAATAATAAAAGCCCGGCGTGTTATCAGTCTGATAAATCAATAGTCCGGTTGCCGGGCTGGACGGACGGTTCGCCTGGGTAACCCGGGGAATCAGCACCCCTTTCCCGTTGGCCTGAATTTCCAACTGCGCCGATGTGTGGGGCGTTTCCGTTCCGATACCGACCTGGGCGAATCCAATAACCGGCAATGACAGCAAAAATGCAAAAAGCACCTGCAGGTAATACTTCTTCATACGTGTGTGTTTTATGGTCTGTTATTTATTAATGTGAGTCCTGTTATTCGTTGGCAATCCGATGTAAAACGATATATTGATAATAAAATATAGTTAATTTTTGTATGTAATTGCATTATAAACGATAGCTGTAAGTAGTCTTCAAGTATAGAAACAAAAATTTATTTGCATAAAGCTGTTTATAGATACGGAAGACAGGCGATGAAAAATATTTGTGTCGACTTTTCGCCACAAATGTAACATTGTATGTTTACAAACAAACAAATTATCTGAAAAAAATCTCCCGATTTTGGAAATCGGGAGATTTTAGGAGCATCCTGCTCATCTAACAGCTGTCTGCCTTAAAAGAAGAACTTCTGAAAGGGTATATGATGTTGCCCGAGACCATACCGCAGGTAGGAAAAGAACATGCTGATGGTAACCTTAATGCAATAGTAAAGGGATGCAGCATGGCCGATGGAAGACCTGCCTCCCTGGCGTTCGCGCATGATAACAGGTACTTCACAAACTGACAGCCGCTGCTTGGCAAACATCACCAGCGATTCAGGTTCGGGATAATCGTCCGGATAGGACCTGGCGCCTATCTGTAGCGCCTTATTCCCGAATAACCGGAATCCGGAGGTACTGTCATAAATCCGTTTACCTGTCAGCAACCGGTTCAGACCATAAAAATAACGGATCCCTAACCGCCTGACAAAGGATGACCGGAATCCGATGTTTTCAAGGAAGCGCGAACCGATGACCAGATCAGAGCCGACTGACTCATACAACGCAATCAGTTTCATAATTTCCGCAGGAGGGTGTTGGCCGTCCCCATCCAGCTGGATAGCCAACTCATAGTTATTCCTGACCGCGTATTTCATCCCGGTCTGGACTGCCCCGCCGATTCCCAGGTTTACCGGCAAATCAAGGTAACGGCTGTTGTGCCGACGTGCAACTTCCACTGTCCGGTCTTTCGAAGCATCATTAATCACCAGCGGATCAAAAACGTATCCTTCCAGGGACAGTTGTGCGATTTCCTGCAAAACCCCTCCCAGACTGTCCTGCTCGTTGTAGCAGGGTATCATAATCAGTACTCGTTTTACGGCCGGTTCTATACGATGCATGCTGACAAACATAAAAACTTTTATTTTGATGGCAAACTCATTACAGATTTAATAATTTAGCCCTGTTTTTATAAGAACCCATAATTTACGAACAGCAAATGATCCGGATACAGATAATTACCTTAGCTGTCAATTTTGCATTCCTGGCCTATATTGCCTATCTCATTATCAAAGGACGGCTAAGGGAAGAGTATGCCATCGTATGGTGTATCTCTTCCGTTGCACTGATTTGCTTTTCGCTCTGGCAAAAGGGACTGGAACTGGTTGCGGAAGTCGCAGGCGTTTCCATACCTGCAAATCTGATCTTTGCGGCATGTATTTTCGCCATGCTGGTTTATCTGCTGCATCTGAGTGTGGTAGCTTCCAGGTTACATGAGCAAAATAAAAAAATGGCGCAGGAGATCGCCCTCCTCAAACAAAAAGTGGAACAATTGCTCCAGCAAGGCCCTAACGCTTCCTAACCCGATGGCAATGAACGAAACACATCAAAAGAATATCCGGACAGGTACATGGATTCTGCTCCTGGCAATGCTCGTCGCATACGCCAACCATTTTACCAATGGCTTCCATTTTGACGACTCACACGCCATTGTCGAAAATATATTTATCAGGGATCTGTCCAATATCCCTGATTTCTTTTGGGAACCAAAAATGTTCAGCGCTTCCACCGACCACCACGGCCTGCGCCCGCTGGTAACCACCACACTTGCCATCGACTACTGGCTGGGGGGAGGGCTGGTACCGGCTGCTTTCCATATCTCCACATTTATCTGGTTTCTGGTCCTCGGGGTCATGTTATTCTTCCTGTACCGCCGGCTGTTGCGATATACGTTCGACGCACCCTGGCCCGCCTACCTGGCATTGATAACCACGGGCTGGTATATGCTGCACACAGCCAACGCGGAAACCATCAATTACATCATATCACGCTCCGATGTGCAGTCTACTTTCTGTATCGTGGCGTCGTTTCTGATCTATATCGCCTACCCGGAGAAACGCAAATACGGATTATATATCGTTCCCGCCTTTGTGGGTGTTTTCGCTAAAGAGACGGTCCCTATGTTAGTGATCATCCTGTTCTTTTACATCCTGCTCTTTGAGGAACAGCACTCCATTCCCGCTATTTTCCGGAAAGGCGGGATGAAGCCGGTATGGCGCTCCATACGCAGGGTGCTGCCGCTGGCCATCGTTGTCACCGCTACACAGCTGTATACCTTGTCAAAGATCACGGGCATACCGGGAATGAGTAATTCACCGGTTGATTACATTTTTACGCAAACATTCGTATGGGTACGTTATGCCTATACCTTTTTCGTCCCTATCCATCTAAGCGCCGACACGGACTGGACGGTGATCACTAATCTGACAGATATCCGGATCATTATTGGAATTATTTTTGTCGCCTTGCTGTTCTGGATCATGATCCGCACCTCCGTCAAACAGGAGACCAAGCCCATTTCATTGGGACTGATCTGGTTCTGTGCAGCGCTCCTGCCCACCTCACTGGCACCATTTGCCGAAGTCACCAATGACCACCGCATGTTCTTCCCGTTTATCGGACTGGCAATGAGTGTGGTTACTTATGTTGCGTTGCTGGTGCGGCGCTATCACCTTTTGGAACGGAAAACCAATCGCACGGTATTGTTTACCCTTACCGGCCTGGTACTCGTACTCAACACTTTTGGCGTCTACCAACGGAATAAGGTATGGAAGAATGACGAAACACTCTGGTATGACGTGACCATAAAAAGTCCGAAAAACGGTCGCGGGCTGATGAACTACGGCCTGTCGCAAATGGCCCGGGGTCGTTATGAAGAAGCGCTGAGCTACTTCGAGAAAGCCAGGGAGACGTTGCCGTTTTACCATACGTTATACATCAACCTGGGTATTGTAACCAATGCGATGGGTAAACCCGAGGAAGCCGAGCCCCACTTCAGCACAGCGATTCAGCTGAAACCCGGGGCTTTCGAGTCCTATATGTATTACGCACGGTTCCTGAACGAAAATAAGCGGTTTGCGGAAGCAAAACAAAAAGCGGAGACAGCGCTACAGCTGAATCCCAATTCGCTGACGTCGGCGCGTGAACTCATGCGTGCCTGTCACGAACTGTCTATGTGGACAGAGCTGGAATCCACGGCCCGGCAGGCACTTCTGCTGCTGCCCGGCGATGAAACTGCCGTCAATTACCTTGATATCGCACAAAAACGTACACCTCCTTCTGCCGCCGCGCCGACACTGACAGCGGAACAGTACCTGAATCTCAGTCTGGATCTGTACAATAAGGGTCAGTACGAGGCGTGCATCAGCACGTGCCATAAAGCGCTGAAACTGAAACCGGATTACGCGAACGCGTATAACAATATAGGAGCCGCTTACAATATGCTGAAACAATGGGATAATGCTATTGAAGCGCTTACGAAAGCAATTGAACTGGATCCTGCCCATCCTAATGCGAAGGCAAACCTGGAATGGGCGCGGGCCGAAAAAACAAAACAATAACAGTATTAACAGTTTTATGGATTTAACATATACTCCGGGCGAAAGGTTATTTGTTCATAAAACAAGAAACAGGATCGAATATATCCGCGAAGCATGCCGGCAGCGATCTGTTCTTGACTTGGGCTGCTATGATGAGACGGCGCTTATAAAACAGGATTCGGGACATTATCTGTTCAACGAAATATCGTCAGTAGCGACGAAACATCTTGGTGTCGATTTATCCAACTTCATACCTGATGAAGGCCTGCTCGTGAATGACACCTCCCGCATCATCCGCGGCGATATTTATGAACTGGACCAGCTCCCCATCGATCCTCAGCAAATTGACATTATCATCGCGGGTGAGCTCATTGAACACCTTCCTGACACGCTTGCCTTTTTCAGAAAAATAAAAACCATGTTCCCCGGAAAACGACTCATTTGTACAACCCCCAATACAACCGCACTGCATAACATCGGTTTCGCATTTATAAAACGGGAATCCGCACATCGTGATCATTTACAGGTATATTCATATAAAACATTGAATACACTATGCCGGCATGCTCGGTTCCCTGCGTGGGAAATAGTTCCTTACCATGTACGGTTTACCGAGATGATCCTCCGATCAGGAGGAATAAAACGGACGGTTATAAGCACGGCAGAAAAAATTGTCAACGGCCTGGAACGTTTTTTTCCGCTGACAGCAGGTGGATATATAATTGATATTCGTTTGTAAAGGAACCGGACTCAAAGGTTATCCTTATGTCCCAGACTATACAGACGCATAAGCAGCGCTGCAGGAAATTTCCCCCACATACGCTCAAACATTTCGCGCTCTTCTTCCTGACGACGCCCGTTGTTCAGCTGTGCCGTCGTTTCGGATCCGGCGTGAATACGATGCTGCACCAGTTTGTCCGGAACATAAACGAATGCACCCTTTTTCTGTGCCAGCTCATACCAGGCAAACCAGTCAAGTACACAGCTGTATTGCGATGAAAAGGAGAAGTTGCCTATCGTCCGCCGGTTCAGTGTCACCGCCGGGCAACAAACAGGATCGCCGAACAGCAGTATCGAACGTTTCATGAACCTGCTTTTTAACGACCGGGTAAAGAAATAGGGCCATAACAAAAGCTGCTTGACCAACGCGTTCCGGGACTGTTTTCTGACGTTGCCGTCTACCAGATCTTCATAACCGGTAAATATCATGAGTATATCGTCGGCGGTATACTTTCCGGCGCTGGCCAGGATGCGCTCACGGTAGCGCGGGTCGTAGCGGTCGTCCTGGTGGGCGATGGTGACCAACGGACATGATGCTTTTGAAAGCGCGAAATTCCAGTCGGCCGCTATGCCACGTTCCGGCCCCGGATTGATATGATAAGGGATATTGAACTCGCCGGCGATACGTTCCAGAAAAGGTGAAGGCGTGGAAGTTGTCAGAATAACCTCCCCCTCGTCAGTCTGCCCCATTAGCTGTTCCAGGCAATCCCTCAGATAAGGTGAATCCCCGTATGCAGGCACTACAAAACTGTGTTGTTTCTCCATGATGCGCATTGGTAGCGCAAAGATAAAACTATTTAGTGTCTTAGGGATTCCTGCCGGTTGTTGGCCCGGATACGGTCAGGCGGCCCTGCTGATCAATCTGCATTTCGTCGATGAAAACCACCCGTTCCTTACCGGTTTTTGCCGTTCGGCCGTGATACACACACAACATCCGGCCGTCAGGCATAAACAGGATACTGTTGTGTCCGGTTCCGGTTACATCTCCGCCTTTCGCGGTATTTTTTTCCAATACCGGATTATTCTCCGCTTTTTTATATGGCCCCAGCGGATGGTTAGCGGTAGCGTATCCCACTGCATAGTGCTCACCCCCGAAATGGTTGGCCGAATACATCATGTAATAGGTTCCCTGGTGTTTAAAGGTAAACGAACCTTCCGTCCACCGGCGGTTCACTTCCTGTGAGGTTACCGAACGACTCTCCCATTCTGCCTGCTGGTCATTCATCTTCACAGGGGGGCGCAACAACAGCACCGGTTCCCCGATCACGCCGCTGAAGTCCGGTTTCAGCTCAATACCATATACCCAGCTTTCTTCCACCTCATCAAACCAGCCCTTCTGCTTCGCCCAATCGGCAATTTCACTTTGTACCGGGTGTTTGTAGCAGCAACGTGAATAATACAGGTATACCCGGCCGTCATCATCAAAAAACACGTTAGCGTCAATGATGGGATATCCCGGATCAAACAGCGGTTTGTAACCCATGTCAATAAAAGGCCCGGTCGGCTTTTCAGATACGGCGACCCCGATCATGAAATTCTCCAGCTCATTATTGGGATTTTCTTTCCATTGCGCACTATAGAACATGTAAAACTTACCATTCCGCTTATACACTTCCGGTGCCCAGAACGCATGGATACCCCAACTGCCTTCCCTATCACCGAAGTATACCTGGCCGCGGTATTCCCAATTGGCCAGATCGGGGGATGAATACGTTGAAAAACCTTTTTTGGCTCCACCGCCGGTACCGTACATGTAATACAACCGGGTATCGTCGTCATATAAGATGTACGGATCCCCGAAGGCCACATTCAACGGGTTGGTCCAGGTTCTGCCTGGTGGCTGAGCCTGCACCAGTCCGTTGAGGACAAAGAGCAAGCAGCAAAGTATGCCGCTGTGACGAGTATTCATATCCTTTATTTTTTAAAAAAAGCGGGCCCTCGCTGGCGGGTGGTACTCGGAGTGTTTCCTGCGATCTCCGGCCACCCGTTGTTCCAGGTAATTTTGTCCAGCATCAGCGTACGCCGGCTGGCGCCACTGGATACCGTACCCTGCGTACGCAGGATGCCGTGATACAGCAGCCAGTCAGTACCTTCATCATCCGTTACCAAACCGGCGTTATGCCCGGGACCGGCCACGATGTTGTTACCCTGCAGCAATAATGTCCCTTTACCACGCACACGAATATCCTCCCCTTTTTTATCCACGTAAGGTCCCTGCAGAGTGGTTGCACGACCCACCAATACATGGTATTGGCTGTTTGCCCCATTGCAACAACTTCCCTTGGACCCGAAGAAATAGTAGTACCCATCTCGTTTATGAATCATCACCGCCTCCCAATCGCCGGCGGCAACCTTAAATTTCTTGGTCAGGTCCGGAACGGACCTACCGTCAGCCGACAAAGGAACACCGTATGTCCCCTGCGTCGCCGCGCTGCTGAAACTTCCCCAGAAAAGATACTTCTGCCCGTCTTCCTCGTAAAAGAACGGATCGATCGAATTGGGAACACCTATCTCCTGGCTGGTAAACAGCTTACCACGGTCGGCATACGGACCGGCCGGACTCGAGGCTGTCGCCAATCCCACGCCGGGGTTGGCATCCCCCCATGTTGAATAGGAATAATACAGATAATATTGATCATTAATCAGGTTGAGATCCCCTGCCCACAGTCCGCCGTTCGACTTCCAGGCAGGTTTACGGGTAAACGCATTACCTACGGAAACCCAGTCAACAAGATTCTCCGACCGAACAATAGGCATGAGGCGGTTCCCTATGCCATCACCCCAGTTATCCTCCGTGCCAATGGCATAGAAATAGCCGGTCTTCGGATCGCGAACGACAGAAGGATCTGCCAGAATCGGCTCAAAAACCGGGTTGGTATAATATATCTCTTCCACCGATCTCGGCTCCTGCTTCGGTGATTTGCTGCAGGCTACGCTAACGATCAGAAATGCGAGTGACACAGGTGATAAAACCATCTTATTTTTGTTGAATTTTGATGTAAACATGGTGATTTTTATGGTTAAGACAAAGAACGGAAATTCAATCCGGTTACCGCGAATCGTATTGTTTCAATTTCTCTCCGTTTTGTCTCACCCGGCATATTCGCACAGCAGCACCTTGCATATACAGGGCAATTTCTTTAAGTTTGAGACAGGATATAAATATAAAATAAAAATCAACAAACGGCATGCTGAAGCACACCTGCTTGGTGATCGGTTTTCTATGGGTATACAGTAGTGCGCAGGCGACCAGGCATAGCTACTACTTTAAACATTATCAGGTTGAGCAGGGATTATCCAATAATGCGGTGCTATGCAGCCTCCTGGACACAACCGGATTTCTCTGGTTTGGCACGAAAGACGGGCTGAACCGCTTCGATGGCTATTCTTTTAAGACTTACCGGCAGGAGCCGGACAACCCCGAAAGCCAGAACAGCAACTTCGTCCGGGTGTTGCATGAGGATGACGATGGCCTTTTCTGGATCGGCACAGACCAGGGAATCATGCTGTTCGATCCTAAAACAGAACGCTTCTCCCACTTTCACCCGGACATTTACCAGGAGACGATAGCCATCGAATCCGATACTTCCGGAAATATATGGTTCATTTCAAATCTGAATTTATACCGGTATAACCGGGCAGCAAAAGAACTGACCCACTTCCATCCCGACGAATACTTCCTGGCTTCCGCCCTGCACAGGGGAAAAGACAACCGGCTCTGGATCGGGACTACCTCCGGGAATCTCTATGTGCATCACCCTGCCGGGCCTCTTTTTACTTCTGTGCGGAATGTTTTTTCGCAATCCAGCCGTGCCGTTTCCGGTTGGATCGAACGCATATACGATACCGGCAGCGGCACCTTACTGATCGGCACGACCAAACAGGGCGTTAAGGAACTGGACATCGCTACCGGTCAGTACCGGGACCTTATCGGCACGGACCACCACGGCGGCGAGCTGTTTGTAAGGGATATTATACAACGGGGTCCGAATGAGTACTGGTTTGCGACGGAATCAGGCATTTATATCTATCAGAATGGTCTTTTTTCACAGCTGAAAAAGCAATATTACCTCCCCTGGTCGCTGTCAGACAATGCGGTGTATACGTTCTGCACCGATCGGGAAGGGGGGCTATGGATAGGCACTTATTTTGGCGGCATCAACTATTACCACCCCCAAAACGCCTTTTTTGAACGGTTCATCCCGCTGCCGGGATTTAACGCTATCAGCGGAAATGCGGTCAGAGAAATAACGGAAGACCAGTACGGGGATATCTGGATTGGCACGGAAGATGCCGGACTGAACAAACTGGAAACCCAAACCAATCGGTTCATCCACTTTCAATCAGGGAAAAAGGGAACAGATATTGCCACGACCAATATCCATGGTCTGCTGGCCAGCGGCGATACCCTTTGGGTAGGAACATTTCAACGCGGACTGGACCTGCTGCATATAAAAACAGGGAAAATTATCCGCCATTACGATGCCGGGAGCGGTGACAATGCCCTAGACAATAATTTCATTTTCAAAATTTACAAGACCCGGGCCGGAACCATTCTCCTTGCCACCGGCAGGGGAATATACCGGTATCATCCCGGATCAGGTGATTTCAGTTTGTTTAACCAGTTCCCCGACTACATTTTTTACACGACGCTTTTTGAAGACAGCCGGGATGTTTTGTGGGCAGGTACCTGGCGCGACGGCTTGTATTTTTTCAACACAAAAACCGGGGAACAGGGTTTTTACAGCCGGAATCACCAGGATGAAAGCAGCTTAAGCAACAACCGGATAACGGACATTTTTGAAGATAGCAAACGACGCATATGGATTGCCACGGAAGGCGGTTTATGTCTGTTCCAGGAACAGGACAAACAGTTTAAGCGATATACTGCCCAGAACGGACTACCCGGAGACCTTATTTTACGTTTACTGGAGGACGCAAGCGGGCTGCTTTGGATCAGCACATCAAAGGGACTGGCCTGCTTCCACCCCGAAAAGGAGCTGATCCGCATATTCAATAAGGAGAGTGGTTTGCTAACCGATCAGTTTAACTATAACTCCGCCTACCGTGACCGGGCAGGCAATATGTATTTCGGCAGTGTCAATGGGATGATCCGGTTTAATCCGTCTGCCCTGCCTGCTCCTGACCACGATCCTCCGGTATATATTACCGGTTTTCAGGTACATAACCAGGAGCTGAGCACACACACACCCGGGTCGTCATTAAGCAGGTCGATTACGTTCACGGACACCGTGTTGCTCCACCATAACCAGTCGACCTTCAGTATTGACTTTGCCGCCTTGAGTTTTACGTCGCCGGGCATGATGGCCTATGCCTATAAGATGGAAGGACTGGATAAAAACTGGACCTACATCCGCACCAACCGGAAAGCATTCTTTACCGAACTTCCGCCGGGAAGTTACGTCTTCCGGGTAACTATCATCAACAGCGAGGGAAAGCCCTCCGGCAAGGAAACCAGCCTCCACATCCGCATCAGCCCTCCCTGGTGGAAAAGCGCATTCGCTTATCTCTGTTATGTGCTTGCTGCAGGCACCATCACCTTTTTTATCATCCGCAGTTATCACCTGCGGGTAAAAGAACGGAACCGGCGCAGGCTGGAGATCATACGCCATCGGAAAGAAGAGGAGCTATACCATTCCAAGATTGATTTCTTTACCAATGTAGCCCATGAAATACGAACGCCGCTCACGCTGATCAAAGCACCGCTTGAAAAGGTGATGAAAAAAGCGGATGAGTTACCGGGCGTAAAAAAACACCTGCTTACCATGGAACGTAATACCGAGCGGCTGATCGAACTGACCGGCCAACTGCTGGACTTCCGGAAAACAGAAGCGAAGGGCTTCAGTTTGCATATTGCCCAAACAGATGTTACCGCGCTTATCCGCGATAACTACCTGCGCTTTAAATCCGTGGCGGAAGAAAAGAAGATACGTACCCGGCTGGCCATGCCACGGGGACACGTGGCAGCCTGGGTAGATGCGGAAGCATTCACAAAAATCATCAGCAATCTGCTGAACAATGCCGTGAAATATGCGAAGAGTAAGGTGGTTATTGAACTGGACTATGCGCAGTCCGATACTTTTTCAGTTATTGTCAGGAACGACGGGTTCCTGATACCGGAGGATATGAGGAATAAAATATTCGAGACGTTCTACCGGCTGAAGGAAACCGGAAAACAGTCAGGCACCGGGCTCGGTTTAGCCCTGGCCCGGTCGCTCGCCGAGCTGCATAACGGAAAACTCGTTCTGGCAGAAGCAGAAAACGACATGAACGTGTTTATACTGACCATGCCTGTTAAAACCCGATAACAAGTGAAAACAATCTGATCATGACCAAAGAAGATACCGGCTTAACCAAACCACTGCTCCTGCTGGTTGATGACCACCAGGAAATCCTGGAGTTCCTTGCCGACGACCTGAGCGAACAATATGATGTGCTGACAGCAACGAACGGCCGCGAGGCCCGTGATCTCCTGCAGGAATATTCCGTACAGCTGATTATCAGTGATGTCATGATGCCCGAAATAGACGGGTTTGAACTATGCCGCATCATTAAAGGGGATGTGGAATACAGTCATATCCCCTTCATCCTGCTGACTGCCAAAAACACCCTGCGTTCCAAGATTGAGGGACTGGAGATTGGCGCAGATGCATATATAGAAAAGCCCTTTTCACCGGAATATCTGCAAGCTCAGATCACCAGTCTATTGTCAAACCGGCACAAAATCAGAGATTTCTTTGCCAGTTCACCGCTGGTCCACATCAACACCATGGCCCATACCAAAGCCGACGAGCAGTTTCTGGAGCGCCTGAATGAACTGATCCAGGAGCATATTACGGACCAGCAGCTGGATGTTGAGAAACTGGCCCACATGATGTGCATGAGCCGCCCTACACTCTACCGTAAAATCAAGGCTGTTTCTGATATGACGCCCAATGACCTGATCAATATCGCGCGGCTCAAGAAAGCCGCGGCCTTGCTGCAGGAAGGAAATTATCGGATCTATGAAATTGCAGATATGGTGGGTTACCACTCGCAAACACATTTTGGCAGGAATTTTCAGAAACAATTCGGCATGTCACCCAGCGAATATGCTGCCAGGGCAAAAGAATGAGCCCTGAATACTAATGTATACATTATTTCAATGGCTCGAAGCGGACTTTGGGCCATCTGGTCATCTCCGATAACCGCTTTTCAATCTGCTTCCAATGGTATTTACCTTGTACCATTTTAATGGGTTCATCGAATTGGATATCCTGAAAATAAACCAGTGATTTGAGTACGATGGTGGGGTTTCTTGTTTCGTATTTCTCTTCATAAGCCTCGATCATCGTTGACAACGAAAGGTACGAAGACAGATAGGCAACATCGATGAAATCTTTCAACCGTGTACCATTACCCGAAATCGCATTGAGCTTCATGGCCGCAATGTCTTCCAATGAACAGAGCCGAACACCTTCCAACGACAACAGCGGCCTGACCATAGGATAACCATGGGTAATCAAATCCACCTTTACGCCGTCGATTTCCCCTTTCAGTGTATTTCGTGACTGGAAGTCAAGGAAAAAGCGATAAGATTGTTCCATTTCCAACAAAAGACTTTCCTCGTCAAACGGTTGTTGGGAAAACAGATCAAGATCGATACTGATACGGTGGCCAATCTGTAAGGAAAGTGCTGTGCCACCCACCAAAAAGAAATCCTTCAGCCTGGTATCTCCCATCAGGCCCTTCAAGAGCGCCCATGTCGCTACGCTGACCGTCTCTTTCCGTAGCATTTCAAAGATGTTAGCGGAATACCGAATTGGTGACTGACAAAGTGCATATCCTTATCGCTGAGAGACGATAGGTTCTTAATGGCTGACTTAACACCCGAAAGGCTATACCTATTGAGAATGAAGTACCAATCACGGGGCCAACCGCGTTCCACGACCCGTTGTACCACCACATCGCGCATTTTGTCGTAATCAAAATCCCGCAAGTTATATTCCCAAAGCAATTTGGGATTTAATGTCGCTTCGCTATGCTCCTTATAATCTTCGAAATACATAGTAGCTTGTGGCGTATCTATACAAAGCAAATATACGCAAAATACAGCTATTAGAGTAGTCTTTACGCTAAATATACCTAGCGCAACCATATCACCCCCGGCGAATGGTCAGTGGTTCCTGATCGTGAGGTGCCGGAAATTGGCCGTGCCGGCCATATCACCATGAGCCACCATACCGATCCGGAAACCCATACCCCAGGGAACCAGCGCTTCTGCATCGTGGCTACCCAATCCGATCGTCTTTTTATCCTTCCCTTCAGCAGAGAAGGTTACATTTTTGCCACCGCTCACTTTCATACGGAGTGTGATCTCCGCAGAACCGGGGCTGTAAGGCTCCTGTACCAGCACCTCCCGCTTCCCGTCGGCCGTCTTCCATACCGTTATGTGCTTTTTATCCGCGGTAACCCCGATAGCAGCCAGTGGTGCACCAAAACCATTATGGGCAGCGCCTACCAGTGCGATACCGGCCTCGGCACTGCTGATTTCCGTACCGATGCGGGCAGTGACTTCGTAATCAGGCGAAACGGTAGGTTGCACCAACAACGTACCGATACCCTGGTTCTCGGCAGAAGCATGCAGCAACAAACCATCAGCACCGGTTTTATAGGTAATTTGCTGGGTAACCCGCCATTGCCATACCGGTTTCAACTGCGTAAAATCATCTGAAAAATCAATCGTCTCCGAGGTGCGCGAATAAACCGCATCATTGGCAAAAACGGGCCACCCGTCTTCACTCCAGTTTATTTTTTCAAGCACACCCTCCCGCCCTACGTATACGCTGCCATTCCTGCTGTAAGCATGATACAGCAGGTAATGTTCACCCTGATTTTCCACCACCGTCCCATGCCCGGCACATTTCCAATGTTCATTGTCTTCAAGAACCGGATTTCCGGCATACTTTTCCCACGGTCCCAGCAGATCTTTGGCCCGGGCCACCCCTGCCTTGTAGTTACACTGCACATCACAGCAGGCACCTGCGGAGTAAGTCGCATAGAAATAGTCGTTTTTCCAAAAGATGGCGATTCCCTCCACCAGCTGGGCCTCCCAGGGCTGGTCGTTCCGGAAAATCTCTGTCTTTTCTCCCAACAGCTTCGTCCGCTCCTCATTGATCTCCTGCGCCCACATCGGGGTCGGCTGCCGCTTGCTGTTTCCGTCTTCCTTCCAGAAAAGGTATAATTTCCCGTCGGTATTGCGCATCTCAAAGGCATCAATAGAGCCATATTCCTGCGCCACCAGCGGGCCATGATCGGTATACGGGCCTTCGGGACGATCGGCACTGGCGACTGCTACGCTTAACCGGTTTGACGCTTTGTCCCGTGCTGTGTAATACATGTATACCTTGCTCTGTACGCTGTCATAAGCCAGTTCAGGTGCCCAGAAATTATTCCTCGCCCATGAGGGTGCCCCTTCAGGGAACACATAACTGACCAGTTCCCAGTTTTGAAGATCGCTTGACTTAAACACCGGAAATAACGGTGCCCACTCATTGGAAGTAGCCGATGCCCAGTAGGTATCCCCAATTTTGATCACAGTAGGGTCCGGCCGGTCGCCGGGTAATACCGGGTTCCGGATAACCAGTGCCGTGTCGCTGCCGTCTTGTTTCCCCTTACCTCCGCCACCCGGATTACAACCCCAGATACTGGTGCAAGCAAGGATACAAATGATATATTGCCAATTTGCTCTCATAGTTACCTGACAGAAAAAACGTAAGCAGATCGGGTCGCATACACCGCTCCCGGCTCCAGAATCGTCGAAGGAAATGACGGTTGGTTCACGGCATCCGGAAAATGTTGGGTCTCCAGGCACATGCCGGTCCTGAATTCGTCTTTCGCACCGCTTTTAAACGTATTATCGCCTTTCATAAAATTACCGCCGTAGAACTGAAGGCCCGGCTCGTCGGTGTAGATATCCATGACAATCCCCGACAGGTCACCGATGGCTTTCGCCGCGTGGGTATAACGTTCGCCCTCCCCTTTATTCAGTGCGAAATTGTGATCATACCCTTTACCGAATTTCAGCTGCTCATGATCCTCATCTACCCGTTGTCCGATGGGAGTAAGCTCCCGGAAGTCAAAAGGTGTACCTTCCACCGGGTCGAGGGTACCCAGGGGGATCAGTGTCTTATCAACCGGTGTATAACGGTCGGCAACAACCTGCAGCAAATGATTGTTGATCGTCCCACCACCTTCGCCGTTCAGATTGAAAAAAGCATGGTTAGTCAGGTTCACCGGGGTCTTCTGATCCGTTTTTGCCTCATAGCTGATCTGCAAAGAGCGGTCTCCCCCCAACATATAGGTTACTTTGATATCCAGGTTCCCCGGAAAACCTTCTTCCCCATCCGGAGAGCGGTACGTCAGCACCAGTGTGGAATCATTGGCCTGCTCAGCGTCCCATACCACCCCATCCAGGCCTTTCTTTCCACCATGCAGCGTATTCGGCCCGTTATTGGTAAACAGCGTGTATTGCCGGCCATCGATACTGAATGTGCCTTTTGCGATGCGGTTACCAACCCGCCCGACTATCGGACCAAAAAAGCGTTCCGATGGAGACCGGTAATCCTTTATGGAACCAAAACCCATGACGACATCGGTTGGTTTTCCCTGTGCGTCGGGCACCACAACACCCACGATGCGTGCACCGTAGTTGGTGATGGCAGCAGCAATGCCTGACTCATTCTTCAGCAGGTAAAGTGCAACTGGTTTGCCATCGATCGTATCGGCAAATGCGGCCGGATCCGGCAACAGGTTATGCTGTATGGTTGCCTGTTCCTCTCCGCTGGATTGTTCACGTCCCTGCTGGTTACCGCAGGAGGCGATGCATACGGTGCCAAGGACCGCCAGCATCATTATTAATTTATTCATAATTTATTAATATAGCGTTCTTCGCAAAGATAAATACTTGGCGGGGCCCGGTCTTTTCTGATGACCTCCCATTTGTATCAATCTGTCGTCAATTCGTCTCAATCCGATCGTCTTTCCGCAATGATATAACTTTTTTTCTGCGTAAACGTACGGCCAAACATATCTTTCACTTTTATTTCCACTTCATGGGCCCCCGGCGCAAGGTTAACCGGGATCGGAGCCCGCCACAAATGCGTACAGTTTTTTGCGTCTCCGGGTCTCCTGCCGTATAACAAGGTATCCGTATAATCCCACCTTTGGATCAGGTGAACCAATGCGGGATCGGGTGCATCTACCCTGTTCATCTGGCTCCATTTGCCGTCACCCACCCGGTAATACAGGGTATCCTTGACGCCGCCCATGAAATAATTTACATAGATCGAGGCAGACGTTTTTTTGTTCCTTTCCACTATGTTGGGAACCGATATTTCCATGCGATAGTCAGCAGGCTTACCGGCCACTTTATAGTCTATTGCGTATGAATTGCCGTTAAAGCGGATGAATGCATACCCTTTGGGGGTTCCGTCTGCCATTGTCGCTGCAGGAATACCGCGCTCATCCAGCTCACCGGAATACCAGTTGCCGGAAGTCGTTCCCACATTAAAATGATGGTGATCCTTATCCTGCAGCCAGCCATGCCCGCGCTTGATGAACTGTTGGTGCTGGATATGCGTATGCGCCGAAACAGAGAGGGTATGGGGAAAATCTTTCAACAACCTGTACAAGCGGTTCGCATCCGGTTTTCTCAATACAGACTGGTCCCTTACCCGTCCAACAAAAGGGATATGTACACCGATGACCACCAGCTTGTCTTTCGGGACAAACTTCAGGTCATTCTCCACAAAATCAAGCTGCTCTTTACGAAAACCGGCAAAATAGCCTGCGTTTTTGCCGTCCTTCGATCCCGGGTAAAACACGTCATCCAACATAATAAAGTGAACATCCCCATAGTTAAACGCGTAATTGGCCGGGCCGAAATGTGCTTCAAAACTCTCATCAGATAAGGAGTCGGACGGGGCATCGAAGTTGAGGTCATGGTTCCCGAGCACATTATACCAGGGAATGCCAATTCGCTGTACCGCATTGATATACGGGTTGAAAAGATCCGGATTGTTCCCTACCAAGTCACCCATGCTTAATCCAAAGGCAACGTCTTTTACACCTGTCAGCTCCTCCACAACCCCGCGATCCAAAAAATCCACCTCCTCTGGTGTGTACGTCTGCGGATCGCCGAAGATAAGCGCAGTGAACACGTTACCCTCAGATTGCCTGGTCAGACCGAAATCAACCGAAGCCGGAAGCGGACCGGTTGGCCCGACACCCGCATACCGCAGGTCCGGCGAGCCATTGGGCTTGTGGATATAATAATAAGCGGGGAGATTTTTGTCTGTTAACGCTGTCCTGTATCCCGAAGGCTTGATCACAAAAATGATCTGGTCATCGCCACAAGGCAGCCTGTAAGCGCCGCGCTCATCTGTCTGCACCACTTCCCGGCCATTGGAAACAGACACATTGGCAAGACCTTTTTCCCTCCGGTCTTTTTTCCCATTACCGTTCAGTTCCTCAAAAACATATCCGCTGACCGTTTGCTGGGCAAGCAGAATGCCGGTGAAGCACAGGTTGCCCACCAGCAAAAACAGCATTCTCACGGACAGTATTTTCATTAGCCACTCTCTCATTCGTTTTTCAGTTGTATTATTTCAGTACCTGCCCTTTCCAGGTACTCCGTTCAGCTGACAGTTCGCTGAGTTTATCCGGATAGAGCGATGCTAAATTACAACTTTCACCGGGATCTTCTCCCAGATTGTATAATTCCGGTGTTTCGTCATCAAAAAACTCCGTCAGTTGCCAGTCGCCTTTCCGGATGCTGCCAGAGGTATTTTTTAACGTAACAATCATATAGACAGTAAATAAAAAAGCTGTAATAAAACAGTTACTCCTCAACAAAGTGTCAGGAATACCCTTTATTTGCAGCTACTAATACAAACAGCTATATTATTTAAGATCGGTCATCATGATTCGTCTCTCACAGACATTCACTATTTTTTCAATCTTTTTATTTATCAATTCCCTTTCGGCACAGCAAACAGCTCAGATCAGGGGGCGGGTTATTGATTCAGCAAGCCGGGAACCTCTTGATTTTACAAGCATTTCTGTGGTACGGCAGAGCGACAAACAACCGGTAAAAGGAATACATACCAATGAAAATGGTGTTTTCCTGCTGGACAATCTGCCCGCCGGAACGTATATCCTGCGGGCCGGTTACGTGGGATATACCTCCTATGAGCGGACAGGCATTACCCTTACCGCCAATCAGCGGATCGATTTAGGAACGATTTCCATGCGCATGTCAGCAGAAAATGTGCTGCAGGAGGTGGTCGTAGAAGGTACACGACCGGATATGGAGGTTGGTATTGACCGGAAGGTATTCAACGTCGCACAAAGCCTGGTAAGTGAAGGAGGCTCAGCCACCGACCTGCTGGCCAATGTACCGTCCCTGCAGGTGGACATGGAAGGCAGTGTGAGCCTGCGCGGCTCGGGGGTCCGGATTCTGATAGATGGAAAGCCTTCCGCCATGGGCGGCGGTGACATAACCCAACTACTGCAGTCCATGCCGGCCAACTCCATCGAACGCATTGAGGTGATCAGTAACCCTTCCTCCAAATACGATGCAGAGGGACAATCGGGGATCGTAAACATTATCCTGAAAAAAAATGTAAGGAGTGGCACCAATGGTATGATTAATGTCTCCGGCGGATCGTATCATAATTACAATGCCGGGATTAATCTGAACCATCGGAACAACCGGTTCAATTATTTTGGCAACTATAATTTCAACCGGCGTGTCTTTGTGGGCGACGGGCTGACAAGCACTCTGAACCGAAATACAAACGGTATTACCGACAACACCCAGGAAAGCACCCGGAGAGGGCTCAATCATTCGGTCAAGGGCGGTGTTGATTACTCCCCTGCCGAGCGGACGACCCTCAGTGTTTCGGGCGACATCAGTGTACGTGGCAATGACCGCGGACAGGATATTTTTTACAACTATATCAACCAGCCCAACTTTACCGGTAATAGTACACGCCTGACCCGGCAGGACGAAAACGATTTTGATTATGACCTGCGTACTGATTTTATGCAGGATTTTAAACGTAAAGGCGAAAACCTGATGCTCAATTTCTCGTACGGCAGAAGCACAGAGTCGGGAATGGAACGCTTTAACCAGACATTTACTGATCCGGGCACGGCGGCTGACAGCAGGGTAAATGATACCGATGAAGACGGACGGAATATAAATATACAAGCCGATTACACCCTGCCTTTCAGCGAAAATCATAAAGTCGAGGCAGGCTACCGGAGCACCATCCGCCGCAA
>CAZJKM010000032.1:21196-26240 GCA_964546645.1 uncultured Sphingobacteriaceae bacterium | reverse complement strand
CGGTAACGGCGATTTGCTTTTGCAACTGGTCAATCGAAGCATTGATATCGTCCAGCTGTTTGCGGGTGGCGGCATCTGCTTTCACCAGGTTTTCTGTACGGGTCCGTTCGTGAAGCTGCTGCGCCAATTGGGATTTTTGTACGTCAAGCTGACGGCGTACCAATTCTATCTGGTTATTGGGCGCGGCGGTTTTCTCGCTTAAAGATGCGATACTGGCTTCGGTCTGCTGTTTTTGAAGTTCCACCACACGCACATCGATCTGCCCGACATTTTCCCCGGCTTTCAACTGGTTTCCTTCTTTGACCGTGTAGGAAAGTAATACACCGTTTTGCTGTGCCGATACGATTACTTCATCCGCTTCAAAATTTCCCGAAGCATCGAAATCCTTTTGCTGGGTACATGCGTTCAGAAGCAGGAGGGGCGAAATAAATAGGATAAATCTTTTCATGTTGTTTCGTTTGTTATGAATCCAGGTTAATTGCCAGAGATGAATTTTTGATTGTATTTTGCCTGTAGTAACTGTATCTCGTGCCGTATTTTGTTTTGACGGGCCAGGTGTTCGGCATTTACTTTTTGTATGTACTCGTGTGTGGTGATTACACCATTGTTCAATTGCGCTTCGGCAGATTTTGTAACCGACGCCCGCAAAGCAATCACTTCCTCATCCTGGTTGATCAGTGCGATGTATTTCTTTACCTGTTCGTCCTGTTGGACCAAGTCAAGCTTAGTGTTGAATAAGAACGTTTCCTTATCTGTCTCTACCGATTGCTGAGTTAGCGTAAGGGTTTTCCTTTTGTTTGACAAGGTATACAGGCTGCCTAATGACCAATTAAGCCGCAGACCTGTCACGTACCAGGGACCAAATCCGTTTTCAATAATGTTCAACGTTGGCCGGCCATACGCACCCTGAAAAAAAGCGCTTACCTGTGGGAGATAATCTGCTTTTAGCTGTTTTCTCTGCACATCATAAATTGATTTTTGCAGATCATAGGTTTTTAGTTCCGGTCTGTTGATGGTGGTTTGGGTAAAATCGGTTTCGGGCAGGACCAATTGTGTGGCAGCTGATAACTCTTTACCAATAAACAAGGAGAGCATGTTCAGATAGGCAGTACGGTTGGCTTGATATTCCGTATTTGCCATTTCTATATGCATTATTTCTGCTTTCAGCTCATCGAGGTTACTCCTGAAGGCAACGCCATTTTCAAGCGCAGCTTCGGTTTTCCGTATCTGCGTCTGCAGGTTTGCCTTGTTCAGTTCATTTTGCCTGAGCTGGGCATCCATCAACAATATGGAGAAAAAGATGTTATTGATCCTACTGTTTATGGCATATAAGGCGGTTTCAATGTGCTGCTCCTGTAATGCTTTATGGGCATGAATGAGTTCTTTTTGTTCTCGGGTGTTGCCACCATCATACAGAAGCTGGCTTATCTCGCCCTGTATTCTGTATTGATCTTTGCTAATGGAAGGAAGGTTTATCCCTCCCGGTAATGCACCCATCGCATCATGGAAACTTACCGTCTGGGATTGGTAAGTCGCCTGACCGGAAAAGGTGACCTGCGGGAAGTACCTTTTATTGGCATTCCCGATATCGTATTCACTGGTCCTGGCAATCAAATCCATTTTACGGATAGCCGGATAATTTGCCTTTGCCAGTTGATAGCATTCTTCCGGCGTCAGTTTCCCGGTCTGTGCCTTAACTTCGTGCATCAGGCAATACACAACTATACATGCAACCAGACACTTTAATCCTTTAAAAACCATAGCCTTATAAATTAATCTGTTCGTAAAGCATTGTGCTCCCTCTATTTGTCATCAGCGTATTGAACTACCGATTTAATCATTTGATTGATTTCGGTGCAAAAAAAATTACTTTCCCTTTAGCTTTTGCATAAACGCCCGGAACGCAGGGAAAAATTCATCAGATAAGGGATTTGTTCTGTTTCTCATCATTATTTCTATTGTTATGTTGCTTTCATTATTGCTTTTATCCAGATAGGGATCAGCCGTTTTCTTTCTTGCATTAATCGGTTGAAATGAGCGGTGTCCAGGTTGCCCACTCCCAAAAGGAGGGGTTTGGCAATAAATGGAAAAACGATCAGGCCTATTACATTCATTAAGAAGTGTAAAGGGTTCGGTTCCGTTATTTCTCCAAGCTCTACAGCTTGTCGATGTTGTTTGAAAAATGCTGAGCCTGTTATTGTTTCCCTAATGGGTAATTTAGCTAATAATTCTTGGGGGTTATTGCGAATCTCCGCAACAATAAAAGTGGGTATTTCCGGTTCTTCCAATATCAGGTCGATATACCTGTTAGCAACTTGCTGTACCTTTTCTTCCAACGTTGTCTGTTCATTATCCACGACCGTCCGCATACTTTGAACAAAGTTGGACAGCGTTTCCACCATAATGAGCTCAAATAGTTTTTGCTTGCTGCGGAAATAATAATTAAGTAAAGCCAGATTGATGCCCGCTTCCTCGGCAATGTCCCGGGTACGCGTAGCAGCAAACCCTTTTCTATAAAATACGATACGGGCAGCATTCTTGATTTTTTCTTCCGTTGTCGTATCTAATTTCTTTGTTTCTTTACTTTTCGCCATTTGCTTCTATCTGCTTGGAGAAGCAAAGATAGGAACTATTTTATGATTTATCCAAATATTTTAATCAAACGATTAAAAAAAGGGGAAAGTGAACAATAGAATCAAATCCCCTTAAAACATTATAGCACGTAAGCCCCCCAATGATGGCAATACCTTATTAGCGGTTCGTTGTTTTTCTGCCCCGCTGTCCTATAGACCATAAACCTCTTTTAAACCGTCTTTCAATGATGTAGGCTTACGACCAAGTAGTTTTTCCAAATCATTGGTCGCTATTTCAAATTGCTTATTCTTATTATCTGTGGCAAAACCTACTGTTAAAAGAATAACAAACTCAGGAATACCAAGCTGTTTAAGTTGCTCCTGAAATGCGGTTGCTTCAACATCAGTGTACGCAATCTTTTTGCCTGATAATTCAGAAAGGATTTGGGCCACGTCAGTATATGAATACAGTTCACTGCCTGTAATTTCATATGTCTTGTTTTCGTGTCCGTTCTGGAGCAATACATTGGCTGCCGCTTCGCCCATTTCCCTGCGAAGAGCAAAGGCTGACGTTCCATTTCCGGCGGGTAAATGAATACCTGTTTCAAATACGCGTTCTCCAGTAAACATCGGTATCACTTCCGTATATTGAGCGTTGCGTAAGAATGTGTATGTCAGTCTGCTTTCCCTGATATAATCTTCTGTCTGGAAATGGCTTTCCATAAAATTTTTAAGGGATGATGCGTTTATGTCTTTCATTGTAATGCCCGTGTAAGCAATGTGTTTTACACCCGCTTTTTTGGCTGCGTCCACCACGTTTTTGTGCTGTTGCAGCCTATTTGGGTCTGCCCCCGAAATCAACAATACTTTTTCAATGCCTTGCATTGCTCTGTCAAGCGCAGCGGTGTCGTCAAAAGTTCCGATACGGACTTCAATGCCTTTTTCTTTCAGATGCTTTGCCTTATTTTCATTTCTGGCAAATGCTACAATGCTGTTAGTAGCCGTGTTTTTCAACAAATGCTCTATAGTTGCCGAACCTAAATGCCCTGTTGCTCCTGTTATTAAAATCATACTTTTTGCTTTTTTAAATTTTTAAATTACTTTTGTTTCGCAAAGAAACTAATAATAGTTTTAAAAAGTAACTTGTTACCAAAAGGTAACAGATAAAAAAGTGGTAACAAAATGGTAACTAATACATTTGAATGCCCGATAACCGCCACACTGGCAATAATAGGCGGACGATGGAAAACCCTTATTTTATATCAGCTTACGTTCGGAACGAAACGTTTTGGTGAAATAGCTGTACGTATTCCGACTATTTCAAGAAAAGTGCTGACAGAACAGCTAAAAGAATTGGAAAAAGACGGATTAGTCAAGCGAAAGCAATACAAAGAAATTCCACCAAGGGTAGAATATTCGCTTACAGAATTAGGAAAAAGTCTTTCGTCTGTGCTTGAAGAAATGGCAATATGGGGCAATAAGCACCTTTTATCAAAGCAGGGTGTGTGAGGTAGACAACACGGGCATACGCCTTCCTTATAAGGGAAGCGTATCTGCAAAGTTAAAACTTTGGTTGAATGGGTGCTTTTTTAGTTCTTCCCCAAGCAACAAAAACGGCTATCAGCCCAAGAATAATATTCATTCCTATTACTGAAAACTCTCCTTTTGTTATATGGAAAATAAGTGCAAAAAGCATTACAGCTGCAATACCGATAGCGGCATAAACAGTAAGTTTGGGTTGAATGCGTAGTACGGATGGAAGTATCAGACCGATTGCTCCAAGCAACTCACTGATGCCGATAAACCTTACCAATGCTGCGGGAACTTCTGTAACCCACGGGAGGGAAGCTGCTAACGCTTCAATTGGTTGTGTTGATTTCATTGCTCCTGCCATGAGGAACATGACCGCTAAAAGTCCCTGTGCTACCCACAAAGAGATTTCTAATGCTTTTGGGTTTTGTGTTGCCATACTTTTTGTTTTTTGATTACGAAACAAAATTAATTACTTTTACTTTCCAAAAGGAAGTGGTTACCTAAAGGAAAGTGGAATGAGCGAAAATAAAGACAATGAACTGCAAGTGGATTGCTTATCCATGATGCTACCCATCCGCGACACATTGGATGTAATTGGCGGGAAATGGAAAATAATGATTTTAGTTTCTGTTATGCACGGCAACAAGCGTTTCGGGGAAATTCAAAGCAGTATTCCGAAAATCACTCCAAAAGTCCTTGCAAAAGAGTTGAAAGATATGGAAGAACATAAGCTGATAAAGAGAACTGTTTATGATGACTACCCTGTTATGATAGAATATACCGCAACAGAATATTCAAAATCCTTAGAAAAAGTGGTTATAGCTCTTCATGATTGGGGTGTCGACCATCGTAAAAAAATATTTGAGGAATAGATGCGTCCGGGGGAACCACCCCGACAAAACTCGAACTCTTTATTAGAAGATTTAAGGCGATTGAAC
>CAZJKM010000032.1:0-21096 GCA_964546645.1 uncultured Sphingobacteriaceae bacterium | reverse complement strand
GGAACCACCCCGACAAAACTCGAACTCTTTATTAGAAGATTTAAGGCGATTGAACCAACTGAAAGACGTCTATATCAATATGATTTGAACAAGGGAGAGTGTAACCCCAATAAAGCCATTTAACCAACCTTGTGCTGTGTTTTCTTCAAAAAAATAATAAAAGTTGATGCAATAAGGAACGCACTCAGCTTACCAGCAATTTATACCCGCGGCCGTGCACATTCACAATTTCCACGCGGGAGTCATCCCGCAGGTATTTGCGTAGCTTACTCAGGAAAACATCCATGCTGCGGCCGTTAAAGTAGTTATCATCATGCCATATCTTGATCAGCGCTTCCTCACGGGTCAGCACCTCATTCTTTTTCAGGCACAGCATACGCAAAAGTTCAGCCTCTTTGGTTGACAGCTTCTGCGTTTGTCCGTCACGGGAGATCTGTTGAGAGGTATAATCGAAATAATAGTCCCCGATCTCAAATTTATCCGGCAGCTTTTCCTCCGCTGCCTCATCGGACGCAGTCACCCTTTTCAGCAGGGCATGAATCCGCATGAGCAATTCTTCCACCCGAAAGGGCTTGGTAATATAGTCATCTCCCCCCAGGCCAAATGCCTCTGCCTTATCCTCCATCATCCCCTTGGCAGTAGCGAAGACGATCGGAATCCTGGGATCCTGCTTCCGTATCTCCTTCCCCAGGGTAAAACCGTCCTTCTTCGGCATCATCACATCCAGTATACAGAGGTCAAAGTTTTCCCGGTTAAACGCCCGAAGCGCCTCCTCACCATCCTTACAAAGCTTTACGTCAAACTTACCCTTCAGTTCCAGGTAGTCTTTCAATATTTCACCCAGGTTCGGGTCGTCTTCCGCCAATAAAATTTTTTTCATCTGCTGTTTACTTTTCGCTCCAAACCCATCGTTAACTCATTATTACTAATCAACTAATAAACAAATCCACCAAGTCACAAACCCACCAATCAACTAATAAACCAGCGGTAATGTGATTTCAAACTCCGTTCCGCGATCTTTTTCACTCCGGACTTTCACGCTTCCGTGTAGTCTTTTAACAATATCATGCACATAGCTCAATCCTAGTCCGAAGCCTTTTACATCATGCCTGTTCCCGGTAGGAATACGATAGAACTGTTCAAATATCCGGGATAACTGGTCTCTGTTCATCCCGATACCCTTATCCATCACCGTTACCACCAGGTTCTTGCCGGTGTTTCTGGTGGTAATCGTAATATCGGGGTGCTCGTTTTCTTTGCTGTACTTAATGGCGTTGTCGATCAGGTTCGACAATACATTGGAAAGATGCAACTCGTCAGCCATCACCACTGCGCTGGTTGCATGCAGCTGTTGCACCACACGGGATTCTTTTTTCTGCAGCTGCAGCCCCATACTGTCTACCGCCACGGGGATGAGCTCGTTTACATCTACTTCTTTCATTTCCAGCTTCAGGTCACCTTTATCCAGGCGGGCAATATTCAATACCCGCTCAATATGGTTACCCAGACGAACATTCTCATCGTAGATAATACCCGCCAATCGGTCAACCCTGGTTTGATTCTGTGCGATCTCCGGATCCTTCAGCGATTCGCTGGCGATCATAATGGTTGCAACAGGAGTTTTAAACTCATGCGTCATGTTATTGATAAAGTCGGTTTTCATCTCCGAGATCTTCTTTTGCCGGAGGATCGTCAGAATCGTAAATGCAAAACAACCGATCAGCACAATCAGCAGGCCGGCGGATGAAAACAACATGACCTGTATATTTCCCAGCAGCATGTGCTGCTTGTTCGGGAAATAGATGGACATGCTGGCCGGTGGCCGGTTCATATCATTCGGGAAAAGCGATGCCGTATAGGTGCTGGCGTCAACCGGTACCGTCTCAAAATTAGAAAGCTGATACAGCAGCCGGTTCCTGCCATCGCGCACTTCCAGGTTAAAAGGTGCATCAATTTCCCTGCTCCGCAGTTCCTTCCTTAATTCCTCTTCAATAAAATAGGAATCGATCCGCTGCTTCAGCGGACGCTTAGCCAGTTCAAATTCATTGGCGAGATTCTGTATCAGTCCGCCCTGCGCAGTAACCGCATCAAAAAACAGGGCGGCCTGTTCCAGTTTCTGTTGCTCTTCCAGCCGTTTCAGTTCAGCAAGCAGCCTTCGGTCGGTTCGTGGCGGAAGCGTGACGATATAGGTATGGTTGCTGATCGGATCAAGCACAAAATACCGCACACTATCATCTTTGGCCTTTTTCGGGTCGGGGGATTTAAACCGTACATAGACGTCCAGCTGGTTATCCTGCACCAGGGAACCGGCAATAGCGGTAATATTATACCGGACCGGATTATTCGGCATCGGAGCCCGGACAAAGGTTTCAAAAAACTCATTGGTAATCACACTACCCAGCGGATACTGTATCTTGACTTCTTCATACTGCTGCTGGAACACGGCCTCCTGTTCAGCCAGCTGCTCCCTCAGCTTCTCCATCCTTGCCAGCCGCTGGTGCTCTTCAGCACGCATTTTACGCTGATGTATGCTTTTTTGCTCCTGCTCATTGATAAACTGAAGCGCCTCCCTTTTCTCTGCTTTCTGAGCCACGATATGCAGCGCGGCTTTTACCGATTCATCAAACAATTGTGCCTGGAGTACATACGACTGCCGGATAAAATAGTATTGCATCCCCATGACCCCAACCAGCGCGGCAGTCATTAAACCTACAATCAAACTGATACTTCTCCGCTTCATACTAAACAAAAATACAGAAGCCGGCACGGTTACCCTGCCCATTTAACAAATTTTAACACTACCATTTCCGATACATTCGGCCGGATGGCAGGTTAAACAGGGGACAGGGCGAACCTTATTCGATAACGGTGACTTTGATCGTATTGGTTTTGCCCTTTTTCTGCAGCGGTGTGGAAGCCGTGTTGACAACGACCTCTCCGGGGTTAACGAGGTTCTTTTCCTTCAGCTTGCTGTTTACATCATGGATACTGCCGTCGGTGCTTTCAAATCCGTCATAATGAAAGGCCTTCACGCCCCAGCACAGGCTGAGCATATTAATCAGCGAGTGATTTCCGGTGAAAACATGAATATCGGCATCCGGACGGAAGCTGGATATTTCAAACGCTGTATAACCGGATGACGTCATCGCGACAATAGCTTTTGCCTTGGTCTCCCTGGCTATATAAACGGAGGAAGAACAGATCGAATCGGGAATCAGGTTCTCCGCGTTGTATGATTTCTGGATGGAAGCATAATATGGATATGATTTCTCTTCTATATGGGTGATGATTTTACTCATCGTCTCGATCACGATTTCAGGGAACTCCCCCACCGAAGTCTCCCCGCTGAGCATAACAGCGTCTGCACCATCCAGCACGGAGTTAGCCACATCGTTCACTTCAGCCCGGGTAGCGCGGGGGGTGGTAATCATACTTTCCAGCATCTGTGTTGCCACAATAACCGGTTTTGAATGATTACGGCACTTTTGTACGATCATTTTCTGCAAAACCGGCACCTCTTCCATCGGCAGCTCCACACCGAGGTCACCACGCGCAACCATTACAGCATCCGTGGCAGCTATGATGGCATCGATATGCTCGATGGCTTCCGGCTTCTCAATCTTGGCAATTACGCGGGCCGATTTTCCCCGTTCGGCAATGATACGCTTTAATTGCATGATATCATCTGCGGTACGCACGAATGACATGGCTATCCAGTCTGCATCATGATCCAGTGCAAAATGGAGGTTGTTCAGGTCCTCTTCCGTTAAACTCGGAATAGACACCTTGGTATTCGGCAGGTTCACCCCTTTCCGGGAAGTAAGGATCCCACCGTGAACCACTTCGCATTCAACAGCGTCTTCCAGGTTGGTAGCCAATACACGCATTTGTATTTTTCCATCATCCAGCAAGATGATCTCACCCGGCTTTACATCCTTCGGAAATTGCTGGTAGGTAATATAAATGGTATGCTCATCACCAATCTGCTCATGGGTCGTTATTTTAAGCCGGTGCCCGTTTAATAACAAGGCGCCACCCTCCTTCATCTTTCCGATTCTGATCTTCGGTCCCTGAAGATCGGCCAGCAGGCCAACATTCACGGGATACTCTGCGTTAATTTCACGAATAATCTGAATGGTCTTCAGGTGATCCTGCTGACTGCCGTGTGAGAAGTTAAGCCGGCAGACATCCACGCCTTTTTCGACCATACTGGTCAGGATTTCCTTCTTGGAAGAGGCCGGGCCCAGGGTTGCTACAATTTTAGTTCGTTTCTGAACTTTTTTCATTCGGTTCATTTATTTAATTCCTTGCAGTGGCCGTTTACCACTATGTACGAGTTACACTATCTGTTTAAGCCGGCTAAAATACCAGATTTTCCTTAGATTTCAATTTATAGGGATCAACTTCATGCACCGCAAGTACATCCGGAATGCCAGTTATAGCCTGACGAAGAAAGGTAAGATCCTCATCATCAATAAAATTCCTGATCATTAAAAAGAAATCAGCTCCCTTCATTTCGGGGATCAGCAGCCCTCCGGCAAGCCCCCGGTTACTGATGACATAAAATTCAGTATCCGACACCGGACTTATATAATAATATCTGCTGAAAAAAAACTGTCCGCTCGCTGTAAATGAGATTTCGTGATCCTCATCTTTGGCGAAATGCAACCCCGCAGCCTTATTAAGATAATAACAAAACCGGTAATCTTTCAGCGGACAGGTGACCGCCATCAGAATAAAATTAAGCTCAATTTCGTACTTTAATGTCAGCTTGTTCAAAAGAATTGCTATTTTAACGGCGAAATTACAAAAACAAAAACCGAATAGAAATGCTTACCTAATAAAAAACGGAAAGCAGGGTTTAAATAGCTAAAACGTAAAAAGGTTTGATATTAACCGAATTTTATTTTTCTTTGCACTGATTTATTAAACAATTAATCTATAGAATCATGTCTGATATCGCTTCAAGAGTAAAAGCAATTATCGTTGAGAAATTAGGTGTTGATGAGAACGAGGTAACACCAGAGGCTTCATTTACCAATGATTTAGGTGCCGACTCACTAGACACCGTCGAGCTTATTATGGAGTTCGAGAAAGAATTTAATGTAGCCATTCCCGATGATCAGGCAGAGACCATCAGCACTGTTGGTCAGGCCATCGCTTATTTGGAAAAAAACGTTAACTAACTGAAGTAATTGGGCCAATCGTATAAATGGAGCTTAAAAGAGTAGTTGTAACAGGACTAGGCGCGCTTACTCCTATTGGAAATACTGTTCCGGCATATTGGAACAGTCTGATCGGAGGAGTAAGCGGAGCTGCTCCCATTACCAGATTTGATGCTGCTAAATTCAAAACCAGGTTCGCCTGCGAGGTTAAGAATTTCAATGCTGAAGACTTTTTAGACCGTAAGGAAGCCAGAAAGGTTGACCCATTTGTACATTATGCCATCGCCGCCACAGACGAAGCTGTAAAAGATGCCGGTCTGAATTTCGGAGAACTGGACACCAACCGCATCGGTGTGATCTGGGGATCGGGCATCGGTGGCCTGAAAACATTTTTAGACGAGGTGGTCAGTTACGCCAAAGGCGATGGCACCCCGCGTTTTAATCCCTTTTTTATTCCGAAAATGATCCTGGACATCGCTCCCGGACATATTTCGATCCGTTACGGGCTGCACGGTCCCAATTTTTCGACCGTCTCCGCCTGTGCATCTTCTACCAATGCCCTCATAGATTCACTGAATTACATACGCGTAGGGGCTGCCGATGTGATCATTTCGGGGGGGTCAGAAGCCATTATCAATGAAGCCGGTATCGGTGGTTTCAACGCCATGCATGCGCTTTCTACCCGGAATGAGGACCCGGCCACTGCTTCGCGTCCTTTTGATAAAGACCGCGATGGCTTCGTGACCGGTGAAGGAGCAGGAGCAATTATCCTGGAAAATCTGGAACATGCCAAGGCCCGTGGTGCAAAAATTTACGCAGAAGTCGTAGGCGGCGGTATGAGTGCTGATGCCAACCATATCACAGCACCTCACCCCGAAGGGCTGGGAGCCCGGTTGGTAATGAGCAATGCGCTGAAGGATGCGGGCCTCTCCGTCAATGACATTGATTATATCAATGTTCACGGTACGTCAACCCCTCTGGGGGACATCAGCGAGTCCAGAGCCATCGTGGACCTCTTCCGTGATCACGCTTATGAGTTGAATATCAGTTCAACAAAATCGATGACAGGGCATCTGCTGGGTGCCGCAGGAGCAGTGGAATCCATTGCTTCCATTCTTGCTGTAAAAAATGGCATTGTGCCGCCAACCATCAATCATTTTACAGATGATGAGGCGTTGGACCCCAAACTCAACTTCACATTCAACCAGCCGCAAAAGAGAGAAATCAACGCCGCCATGAGCAACACGTTTGGTTTTGGCGGACATAACGCCTCCGTTATTTTCAAAAAGTACGAAGAATAAATTGTTATCAGGTTGGCTTATTCTGTTTTTGAGCGTTTGCATTAAAAAAATAGATGTTTATTGCCGGTTTCTATAAATTGCATTTTTCGCCGCAACGTAGCTATGTGAAGGCGCTGAAAAACCTGCTCGGGTTTGTACCAGGCAATATACGGCTCTACCAACTTGCTTTCCGGCATAAGTCGGTCGCCATTCCCATCCGGGAAGGAGCCAAAAACAGTAACGAACGCCTGGAGTTCCTCGGCGATGCCATCCTGGGTTCCGTGGTTGCGGAATTGCTCTTCAAAAAGTACCCGTATAAAGACGAAGGTTTTTTAACGGAAATGCGTTCCAAGATTGTCAGCAGGAATCACCTGAACCAGTTGGCGCGAAAGCTGGGCCTGGATGAACTCATACAATTTGACTCACGTATGATTGGTCTGCAGGGTAAACAAACCTCACTGCTGGGAGATGCTTTTGAGGCCCTCATCGGAGCCGTTTATCTGGATAAAGGATATTGGTTTACCCGTAGTTTCCTCCTGAACCGTATCATCAGGCCGCACGTGGACATTCACACCTTGGAACGGACAGAAACCAATTTCAAAAGCCGGCTGATCGAATGGTGCCAGCAGGGCGGAAAAGAAATTGCTTTTGTCGTGGCCGAAAATGCCCAGGGAGAAAGCTCCAAGCTTTTTACAGTAGACGCCGTTATTGACGGCACCGTACAGGGTACCGGTCGCGACTACAATAAAAAGAACGCTGAAAAACTGGCCGCTGAAAAAGCCTGTGAAACGTTGCAGGTAATTTGACTAATTATGAATGAATGATGAGTTATAAATGATGAATGATTAGTTCGGTGCGTTAGCCAGCCGGACGCCGGGAAGGGAATACGTATGACCAGTCATTCATCATTCATCATTTATAACTCATCATTCATCAATACCTATACCTGTTCTTCCACAACGCCTTGAGTCGTTCCCGGTGCTTCTCTTCAGCCGGATTGTTACCAGGCTCGTATAAGATGGTTCCGCTCAGCTTCTCAGGCAGGAATTCTTGTTCCACAAAATTACCGGAATAAGTGTGTGCATAGCGGTATTCCTTTGCGTACCCCATATCTTTCATCAGTTTGGTTGGTGCATTCCGGAGATGCAGGGGAACCGGAAGGTCGCCGGTTTGCTTTACCAGCGCCTGTGCCTGGCTGACCGCCATCACTGCAGCATTACTTTTAGCTGATACCGCGAGGTAGGTAACGGTTTGTGATAAGATAATACGCGACTCGGGCCAGCCAATTACATTTACGGCCTGAAAGCAGGTATTCGCCAGCAACAATGCATTCGGATTGGCATTGCCGATGTCCTCCGAAGCAAGGATCAGCAGCCTTCTGGCAATAAAAAGGGGATCCTCCCCGCCTTCAATCATCCGTGCGAGCCAGTAAATGGCCGCATTGGGGTCACTGCCCCGTATGGATTTAATAAAGGCAGAAATAATATCATAATGCTGCTCCCCCGCTTTATCGTAAAGGGCCATATGCTGCTGTACCTGCTTCAGTACAAAAGCATTGTCAATAACGACAACCGTATCCTGACCTGCTGCGTTTAATACCAGTTCAAGCACATTCAGCAATTTTCTGGCATCGCCGCCGGATAAACGAAGCAGCGCCTCATACTCCCGGATGTCAACTTTCTTCTGTTTCAGATAAAGGTCCTCTGTAAGCGCCTTTTGCATCAGGGCTACCAGCTCCGCCTCTTCCAGATGTTGCAGGACATAGACCTGGCAGCGGGACAATAAGGCAGATATAACTTCAAACGAAGGGTTCTCCGTGGTAGCACCGATCAGGGTGACCAACCCCCGTTCTACGGCACCCAACAGCGAATCCTGCTGAGATTTGGAAAAGCGATGAATTTCGTCTATAAATAAAACGGGCTGTTCCTCCCCGCGCTCTTTTAACCCCGTGGCCCGCTCAATGACTTCACGTACATCCTTTACACCTGAATTGATAGCACTCAGACTAAAAAAAGGCCGGTTCAACTGCCGGGAAATAATGAATGCCAACGTTGTTTTACCAACGCCGGGCGGCCCCCATAACAACATGGATGGGATGTTACCTCTTTCTATAGCCTGGCGCAGCACCGCCCCCTTCCCGACCAGGTGCTGCTGTCCGGCATAATCGTCCAATGTCTGCGGCCGCATGCGCTCGGCCAATGGAGGGATAGTCGCCATATTTGTCTGTTATAGTAAACAACTTCAAACAGACAAATATACTAAAAAAATTACCATCAGCCTCTGTGTATATTATAAATAAATTTACGCATCTTTGTGTTTATGATAATAAAACTCGGTATAAAAATCGGCAGCATCGTCGCCTTTCTTTACGCCGGTACACCTGTGAAAGCCGCGATACATCAACCGGCAGATACCATCCGTTATGATGTGTCATTCAATGGCATCGGCCCCAGGGTGTATAACCTGCCTCCTCCGAGAACCAAACAGGAATTGCTGACGGAATTATATCTGCGAAAGCAGGCAGAAGCTCCGGCTATTTCTTCTTTATTAAGTCAGGAACAGCTTCACAACAGCCTCCGGGAACTATCCGCTTCGACCGGGCATCAGCAGAACACGACGACGGAAGAATCGCTCCGGTCGTTGATCCGGGCCCATTTATCGGCCGGCAACATCACCGCAGCAGGTGACGTACAGAACAGCCTCGGCATCCGATTGGCACGCCAGGGTGATGCTGCCGCCGCCGAAGTACTGTTTATGGATGCGCTGGCCGGCAAATTAAAGAACAGGGAATATCCGGCAGCAGCCATTATCCTGCACAACCTTGCCCTGCTGAACCAGCATACCGGGAACACAGCAGCCTCGTCCGCCTATTTTTCTCAGGCGGAAGAAACTGCCCGTAAATTAAGGGACAGGACCGCGCAAGCGGATGCAATGGTTGGGCTGGCAATGGAGCAGGCCCGGACGAACAGGTACGATGAAGCGGAACACCTGATTATACGAAAAGCTATCCCGCTATACAAAAGTGTCCATAACCGGCAGGGACATCTCCGTGCTTTCGTTACCCTGGGAACCATTTACGAGATGCAGCAAAAATATGCACAGGCTACCTGGTTTTACCTGCAGGCAAAAGCGCTAACAGATGACCCCGGTGTCGCCCCGGAAGAGAAAGCACGTATTTTCTTCAGCCTGGCAACTATAAAACAGCTTACCGGAGATGCTGACCTTGCTATTCTGGACTTTAAAACAGCAGAACACATAGCCCGGCAAAACAATTTACTGACATTGCAGTTGGAAATACAGGACGCGCTGGGCAATATTTATCACCAGACAGGAGACTATACAGCCGCCGTACTGGCTCTCAATGCTTATAATGATCTGAAACAACAAGTGATCAGTCGTTACGGACACCCGGACAGCCTGTTGTAATTGTACACGATTTGTAAAAAGTATATGCAGAAGCCGGGGTACCTGGGCAGAGAAACAACAATAACGATCTTTTTAAGTAACTTTATGGGCTAAAAGCCGGAACACAGACAGATGGCAGCATATAATGACAGAATGACGTATAAATTAGTAATAGAGATGTTGAAAAAAGTATTCCTGGCTTTGTTTATGGTAACCGCGATAGCCTGTACAGCAGCCAATTCGCGCGTGGATCTGGATAGTGTGGGTGGTATTCAGCTGAAGCCGGATGCGCAACATGCTATTATTGTCAAAGACCTGATCGGGTTGTTTGAAGGCTTCCATTATAAAAAAGTGCCGTTGAACGATTCTTTGTCTTCCGTCATCTTTGACAAATTCCTGAAGGATCTGGATCAGGGGAAGAATTATTTTCTGGCCACTGATATTGCTGACTTTGAGCAGTACAGGCACACGATCTGCACCGATTTCAGGAACGGGGACCTGAGTTCCATGTACCATATCTTCAATGTATATGAAAAACGGGCATTGGAACGATTCGGTTATGCGCTTTCAACAGTCGACTCGGTATTTGATTTCAGCGCCGATGAAGCCTTCGTATACGACCGCGAGAAAATGCCCTGGTTTGCCAATGAAGCCGAAGCAGATACTATTTGGGATAAACGGGTGAAGTATGACCTGCTCTCTCTGAAATTAAGCAGCACCGGAAAGGACAATGATGATAAGAACCGGGAAACATTGAAAAAACGGTACCAGAATCTCATATCACAAACAAAGCAAACAAATAGCAACGATGCATTTCAAAAAATTATGGATGCATTTACCGGGGCTATTGATCCTCATACAAACTATTTCAACCCTTATTTCGCACAGGACTTCAATGAAAATATGGCCCGCTCCTTTGAAGGCATCGGGGCCAGGCTACAGTTGGAGAATGAGATTATAAAAGTAGTGGAAGTTATTCCCGGGGGGCCGGTTTTCAAATCAAAAGCGCTGCAGGTGGATGACCGCATCATTGGCGTTGCCCAGGGAAAAGACGGGGAGTTTGAAGATGTCATCGGCTGGAGGCTGGACCATTCCGTCAGTAAAATAAAAGGCCCCAAAGGTACTGTTGTCCGTCTGAAGATTATTCCCGCCGGACAGGAGCTTACCGCCAAACCTAAGATCGTATCCCTGGTTCGGGACCGGATCGTACTGGAAGAACAATCTGCTAAAAAAGAAGTAAAGACGGTCACCGGAGAAGATGGTAAAACCTATAAAATAGGTATCATCAAAGTGCCTGGCTTTTATTTGGACACAAAGGCTGCGGACGCAGGCGATCCCAATTATAAAAGCACCACCAGAGATGTAAGGTATATCCTGGATACACTTAAAAAAGAGCAGGTGGATGCCGTATTGGTCGACTTGCGCAGTAACGGGGGCGGTTCGCTGACAGAAGCCATCGAACTTACCGGCTTATTTATCGAAAAAGGCCCGGTTGTACAAGTCCGCGATACACGCAACCGGGTGGAAATAAATGAAGACAAAGATCCCGAAATCGTATGGGATGGGCCGATGGGCGTGATGATCGATCGTTTCAGTGCTTCTGCATCAGAGATTTTTGCGGGAGCGATACAGGATTACGGAAGGGGAATCATTATTGGCACGCAGACGTATGGCAAAGGTACCGTACAATCTGCCATCGACATGAACCGGGTCATCAGCCCTGCCAATAAAATCCTGCTGAAGGCACAGGCAGAAGCAGGCAAAATTAAAATCAACGCGCCCGAAGGTGCTCCCAGATTCGGTCAGATCAATCTGACGATGGCCAAGTTCTACCGGGTTACCGGCAGCAGCACCCAACACAAAGGGGTGCTTCCTGATATTGAATTTCCGATGTTATATCCTGCTGAGAAATTCGGCGAAAGTGCGGAGCCGGCTGCCTTGCCCTGGGATCAGATCGAACCCTCCGGCTTCCAGCCTGTTGCTGACCTGACCGCATTGAAAGAAACACTCTCAGACCGGCACGAAAAACGGATGAAAGCCTCACCGGAATACCGGTATATATTGGAAGATATCGAACTGATGAGGAAACGAGAGAATGAAACCTCGGTTACATTGCGGGAAAAACAACTGAAACAGGAACGTGAGGAAACGGAAGCCAAAAACCTGGAAAGGATCAATACCCGCCGGAAGTTACAGGGACTCCCCCCCTTGAAAAAAGGTGATACCATCCCGAAAACAGGCTTCGATTTTGTACAGGATGAAAGCCTTCAGGTAGTAGCCGATCTGATCAGTATGAATCAACAGTAAGTCACGAAGGGTACCCGGAAAGGCCAATTTCAGGTTATAGCTGTCTGAAATTGGCCTTTTTTTATTTGATCAATTCCTGCAATGCCTGATTGACACGCTCAAAGCCGAACGCCTCTACCACCCCATCAAACGCAGCGGTTATTTCTTCATTACAGAGATTCCCGATACTGCCTTCATGTGTATGATGTACTTCTTTGGACGGAACGAACTCGCCCCGCTCAATAGCCATTCCCACCTGCTTATACGCTTCCCTGAACGGCACACCGCGCAGCACCTCGTTATTCACCACTTCCACGCTGAACAGGTAATCATACTTGGGGTCATCCAGGATATGATCTTTGATACGGATATTTTCCAGCATAAATGCCGTCATCGTTAAACATTCTTTTAACGAGATCAGGGCGGGAAACAGGTTCTCCTTCAGCAGCTGCAGATCACGGTGATAGCCCGATGGCAGATTCGTGGTCATCATCGCTATCTCATTAGGCAATGCCTGGATCTTATTGCAACGCGAGCGGATCAGCTCGAATACATCCGGATTCTTTTTATGTGGCATGATGCTGGAGCCGGTGGTAAGCTCATCCGGAAAGGTAATGAAACCGAAATTCTGGTTCATATACAGGCACACATCCATCGCCATCTTTGCCAGCGTGGCGGCAAGTGCACTCATTGCCTGTGCCAGAATGCGTTCAGCCTTCCCACGCCCCATCTGTGCATATACCACATTGTAATTCAGCGTATCAAATCCGAGCAGGCGTGTGGTAAGGGTACGATCGAGCGGGAACGACGATCCGTAACCGGCAGCTGATCCGAGCGGGTTTTTATTACAGATTTTCCAGGCTGCCATTAATAACTCCAGATCGTCCGTAAGGCTTTCAGCATACGCCCCGAACCATAGTCCGAATGAAGATGGCATAGCAATCTGCAGGTGGGTGTAGCCCGGCAGCAGTATATGCTTATACCGGTTGCTGAGTCCGATCAATAACGTAAACAACTCTTTGGTGAGACCGGATAACTGTTCGATTTCATGCCGGAAGAATAATTTCAGGTCTACCAGTACCTGGTCATTCCGTGAACGGCCGCTGTGTATCTTTTTACCTGCCTCACCTATCCGTTGTGTGAGCAGGAATTCAACCTGGGAATGTACGTCTTCAACGCGCTGATCGATATGAAAATTGCCGGCCTCAATTTCTTGATAAATGTGTATCAGCTCCTTCCGGATGAGCTGCCATTCATCTGTCTGCAATAACCCGATACTTTCCAGCATCCGGGCATGGGCCAGCGAGCCCAGTACATCGAAAGCAGCCAACTGCAAATCGAGCTCCCGGTCTTTGCCAACGGTAAACTGCTCCACAAAAGCATCAACGTCTGTGTTCTTTTGCCAAATCTTCATCTGCTTAATGTTACGTATCCATAAACCGGCTTCAAACTTAGACAAAAACGCTGTTCCGGCATAACTTTATTTGTACTTTTGCAACTTATGAGCAAAAAGAAGCTGCAGGAAAAAAGGCAGATCCAACAGGTAGCTATAGTGGATATTGCCGAGGAAGGCAAAGGCGTGGGCAAGGCGGACGACCTGGTGTTATTTATTGACAAGGCAGTCCCGGGCGATGTAGTGGATGTAGAGCTGGTCCGTAAAAAGAAAAATCTGGCCGAAGCGAGGATCACACGGATCATCCAGCCCTCGCAGCACCGTACCGATGCGTTCTGCGAACACTTCGGAATATGTGGGGGATGCAAATGGCAGCACATGGATTATGCAGCTCAGCTCATTTATAAACAACAGCATGTGGCAAATGCGTTCAACCGTATCGGTAAAATCCCGACAGACAGCATGGAACCCATCCTGCCGTCTGCGCAAACCCGCTATTACCGGAATAAACTGGAATTTACCTTTTCAGATAAACGCTGGTTAACGGACATGGATACACCGGAACAGGTAACAACAATGAATGCGCTCGGGTTTCATGTGCCGTTGCGGTTTGACAAAATACTGGATATCAACCACTGCTACCTGCAGCAGGATCCTTCCAATCACATTCGCAACGAGCTGCGCGAATTTGCCCTGCAGCAGGGGTTCAGTTTTTATAATTTGCGGGAACATTCCGGAGAATTACGCAACCTCATCATACGCACTGCAAATACCGGCGAACTCATGGTCATAGTGATCTTTGCCTATCCGGATGAAGGAACCGTAGACAACGTCATGGAGCATCTGAACCGTACCTTTCCACAGATCACTTCGCTGCTGTACATTATCAATCAGAAGAGAAACGATACCATCTTTGACCAGGATGTTCACCTTTTTTCGGGCCGGGACTACATCGTTGAAGAAATGCCGGTTGATGATGCCGGAGAAAAACTACACTTCAGGATAGGGCCAAAATCATTTTATCAGACCAATTCGCGGCAGGCATATGAACTCTATAAAATAACCCGCGATTTTGCGGGCCTTACAGGTAAGGAACGGGTGTATGACCTGTACACCGGAACGGGTACCATTGCCAATTTCATTGCACGGCAGGCCAGCCACGTCATTGGCATAGAATATGTGCCTTCAGCCATTGAAGATGCTGTCATCAATTCAGCACTGAATAATATTACCAACACGAAATTTTATGCAGGGGATATGAAAGATGTGCTTGACAGAGATTTTATAGCAGCACACGGTAACCCGGATGTGGTGATTACCGACCCGCCCCGGGCGGGCATGCATCCCGACGTGGTGGCCCGGTTACTTGAAATGGAAGCCCCGCGGCTTGTTTATGTCAGCTGTAACGCTGCCACCCAGGCCCGGGATATGGCCATGTTATCCCAAAGATATGACGTAAAACGCATCCGCCCCGTGGACATGTTCCCTCATACGCAGCATGTGGAAAATGTGGCATTATTAGAGTTGATTAGTTAATTGGTGGATTGGTTAATTAGTTGATTAGTGGGTTAGTGGATTAGCGGATCCGGAACGCCGGGAAAAAGGCGTGAAAGCAAACAGCGAATCAGCAAAAAGCATATCAAAAATGGATTTACAGGATTTATTACAATCAAATACGGGAGACGAAGGACGGAATACCCCTGAAGAAAGTCCCCTGAAGAGCCTGAAAAAAGATCTGGACTTTTACAGCGAATCCATGAAAGAAGTCGCCATTGAGATCATGGCCGAAGGGCTTTCCTCCTATCCGATCTTTGTTGCTCACCAGCATGAAGTAAAACTGGGGGAGCTCATTCTGGATCAGCGTGAATTGGGAACAGCATGGACTATACATGCTTCTACCCTGGAAGAATTCGTAGAACAGGGAATCATCAAAGACGTATTGAAAGACCGGTTTATCAAATCATACAAGAAACCGGAAGATTTTATGTGTTTGTTCGTAATCGTACCCGAAGGTGCTAATTTTGTGTATTATCCTTACCAATAAGGATCATACTGATTTTTCTTACCGGCTTCCTATCTTCCCGATTTATTGTTATCTTTGTGCCATCAAATAGGGGTGCCTTGTTCCCGGTAAGACCGGAACACGAATAAAGGCTGAGATCATACCCATCAGTTGCCGCGAAGCGGCACTGAGCACCTGATCCGGATAATGCCGGCGTAGGGAAGGGATTGTTAAATGAAGGGTTTGCTGCAACCCCTTACAGCAAACGGGTTTAACATCATATACAAACAACGTAATGAAAACAACAGTGAAACGCATGTTATGCGTCCTATTGCTGCTGCCCTTTTTTGTCCGGGCGCAAGAACAAGTACTCATCCGTGTAACAGACAAAAGCAATGGAAAACCGCTTTCAGGGGCAACTGTACATCTCGTACAGACACTGTCCACCCAGCAAAGTAACCCGGAAGGAGAAGCCCGTCTCCGCCATCTGTCTCCCGGAAACTATGTTCTGCAGGTCAGTTATCTGGGTTATGAAACACAATACCGGCATATAAAGGTACCGGCAGAAACAACAATTACCGTTGCATTGCCCACTGCGGTTTTCCTGACTGACGAAGTAGTCGTCAGCGCCACAAGAGCAGGAGAAAATTCGGCTACTACCTTCAAAAACATCAGTAAGCAGGAGCTGGCAAAAGGTAACCTTGGACAGGACCTGCCTTTCCTGCTGGACCAAACACCGGGCGTTGTCGTTACATCAGACGCGGGAGCTGGTATCGGTTATACAGGTATCCGCATCCGTGGCAGCGACCCCACGCGGGTGAATGTCACCATCAATGGCATCCCTTATAATGATTCGGAAAGTATGGGCACCTTCTGGGTGAATATGCCCGACTTTGCTTCTTCCATCAGCAACGTCCAGGTACAACGTGGTGTCGGAGCCTCCACAAATGGTGCCAGCGCATTTGGTGCCAGCCTGAATATCCGGACAGGAGAACGCATTGATTCAGCATATGCGGAACTGGACAACAGCTACGGATCGTTCAATACATGGAAAAATACGGTACGGCTTGGAACCGGACTGCTCGGAGAACGGTTTACTATTGACGGCCGGCTTTCCCGGATTGTCTCTGATGGTTATATCGACCGGGCTTCCTCCAGCCTGTACTCCTATTTCCTGAGCGGGGCATGGCATGGAAAAAACAGCTTATTGCGTGCAAACGTATTTGCCGGCCGGGAAAAAACCTATCAGGCATGGAACGGCGTTCCTGAAGCCCGGCTCAGAAATGATGTTGCCGGCATGGAAGCCTATGCCGCCGCTGACGGGCTGGATGATGAAGACCTGCAACACCTGCTCCGGTCAGACAGCCGCAGGTATAACCCCTACACCTACCCTAACCAGCACGACCATTACAACCAAAGCCATTATCAGCTGCTCTACTCCAATTCATCCCTGAATAAGGTGGTATTCAACGGGGCATTGCACCTGACCAAAGGTGCGGGCTACTATGAAAGCTTCCGGAAAAATGAGCGGTTCTCCAGGTACGGTCTGACACCCATCCCTGGCGGAGCAGGTGAAATCAACCGGACCGATTTAGTACGAACGCTGTGGTTGGATAATTACTTTTATGGCATGACCTACTCCGCGGAATATCAACCGGACGATCGACTGAAACTGACTGCAGGCGGAGCATATAATGAATACGTGGGGGACCACTTTGGCCATGTTATCTGGGCAAAGTATGCGTCTGACAGCAGGCCGGATCAGCGTTACTATGAAAATGGTGCCCGCAAATCCGACTTTAATATCTTTGGAAAGGGAGAATACACGGTCGGCAGTCTGGTCGCTTTTGCTGATCTGCAGTACAGACAGGTCGGCTATACCATAGAAGGGAAGGACCGTGACTTTATCGAACACGATATCCACGAGTTATACCGGTTTTTTAATCCCAAAATCGGGTTGACGTACCATATCGGTGACAATAGTAACGTTTACGCCTCCTTCGCCATCGGTAATAAAGAGCCTGTCCGCAGCGACCTGACCGATGCCCCCCAAGGGCAGCAACGGCCTACCTATGAGCACCTGAAGAACATAGAAGCGGGCTATCGGTTCAGCACAACCCGCTTCCGCAGTTCTGTCAATGGGTATGCCATGTATTACGACAACCAGCTCGTCATCAACGGAAAGCTCAATGATGTCGGTGCCGCACTGCGTGAAAATGTCGATAAAAGTTATCGGGCCGGCATCGAAATGGATGCACAATGGCAACCTGTAACCCAACTGACCTGGAGCCTGACCGCAGCGCTTAGCAGCAATAAAATCCGGAACTACCATTCATATATAACCGTGTATGATGAGAATTGGGATGCTTCCATCCGCGAAGAAATCATTGAAAACACATATATTGCACTCTCACCCGCCTTTGTTGGCTCCAGCGAAATCGCCTGGCGGCCCATACGGCAGTCAGAGGTAGCGGTCCTCAGTAAATATGTGTCCCGGCAATACCTCGATAACACGTCAGCCAGAACCCGCAGCATTGACCCATACTTTGTCAGCAATCTCAGGTTAAGCTATCAGACCCGGATATCCGGCATCAAAAATGTGGGATTCACATTGCTGGTAAACAACCTGTTCAACACAAAGTATGAGGCCAATGGCTATACCTGGGGATATGATGTGGCCGGCACGCGGAACGATTTTAACTTTTACTTCCCCCAGGCCGGAACAAACTTCCTGTTGGGGATGCAGGTTGCTTTCTGAACAGGCCGTGTAGAATGACGGTCTTCAGTTTGGCAATAAAAACGTTTCTCTGTAACAGCGGTCCATCAGCAGCGTCTAACATAGATGATGGTGCAAGCGATCAGGTATAACAGAAAGCGTATTCTATGCAAAAAATAACTCCGCCCGTATTAATGATATGTACGGTCATAGCGGCCTGCTCACACAACAAGGAAAACCGGACACCTTACGTCTGGCCGGATGCTGAGCCTCCTGTCGCTACCCCGAAACCCTATCATCGTATCATCCATGGGGACACGGTAACCGACCCTTATTATTGGATGATCGATTATTTCCGGAAAGGACCGGATAGTACGGCCGTTATCGATTACCTGCATGCCGAAAATGCCTATACCGATACCATGATGAGCGGGACAAGGGAGCTGCAGGAAACCCTGTTCCGTGAAATGAAAGGCCGGATTAAAGAAAAAGACGAATCCGTACCCTACCTTCGGAACGGCTACTATTATTATACACGTACCGAAGACGGCAAGCAGTATTTTAAATATTGCCGGAAAAAAGGTAGTCTTGATGCCCCGGAAGAAATACTGCTGGACGTAGACGCACTGGCCGAAGACCATGGCTACTATGCCGTGACCGGCTTTAATATCAGTCCGGACAATAATTTACTGGCTTTTGGAGTTGATACACGGTCACGCAGGCAGTATACTATTCATATCAGGAACCTGGCAACAGGAGAGACGTATACCGATGCGATTCCCGGCACCTCCGGGGGCTCGGTCTGGGCGAACGATAACCAGACTTTATTTTATACTGAAAACAATCCGGCTACCCTGCTGACGGAGAAGATCAGAAGGCACCGGTTAGGTACCCCTGCCAGTGCTGATGTAACGGTATATCACGAAACAGATAATACCAACTATATCGACGTGGATAAATCCAAATCCGGAGACTATATTTTCATTTGCTCACGGGCTACCCGGCAATCTGAAACCCGCTTTTTGCGGGCCGACGACCCCGAAGGCAGTTTCCGGGTTTTTCAGTCACGTATGGATGGCGTGCTGTACGAGGTAACCGCACTGGACAACCGCTTCCTTATTGTGACAAACAAAGATGCCGTCAATTTCCGGCTGATGGAATGCACTCCGGAACAAACAGGGTACGAACACTGGAAAGAAGTAATACCTCACCGCAACGATGTATTGCTGGAAGAAGTGGAAGAGTTCAGGGATTTTATCGTGTTGTGTGAGCGGAAAAACGGCCTTACTCAATTAGCGGTACACCATCTCAGTAACAACGACTCCCACTACCTGGATTTTGGAGAATCTGCCTATACTGCTTCCACCGTCGCCAACGCGGAGTACGACAGCAAAACATTGCGGTACAGCTACACTTCACTTACGACCCCTCCGTCGACATTTGATTACCGGATGGACACCCGTGAGAAAGTTCTGTTGAAACAACAGGAAGTGGTCGGAGGTTACGATCCTTCTGATTATATCACGGAACGATTGTATGCTACAGCTGCCGACGGCACACGTGTACCATTATCCCTGGTCTATAAAAAAGGGTTAAAGTGGGACGGAACCGCTCCGCTCCTGTTATATGGTTATGGTTCGTATGGGTATTCAATGGATGCAACGTTTAACAGTGCCCGACTGAGTCTGCTGGACCGTGGCTTTACCTATGCCATTGCCCATATCCGGGGCGGACAGGAAATGGGGAGACAGTGGTATGAAGATGGCAAATTGCTGAATAAAAAAAATACCTTTACTGACTTTATAACCTGCGCCGAATTCCTGATCAATGAAAACTACACCTCCAGGGAGCACTTGTATGCAATGGGCGGAAGTGCCGGAGGGCTGCTAATGGGTGCTGTTATGAACCTCGCTCCGGATCTCTGGAACGGTATCATTGCTGCCGTACCGTTTGTAGATGTCGTGAACACCATGCTGGACGAAAGCATCCCGCTCACGACCAATGAATTTGACGAGTGGGGCAACCCAAAAAACAGGGAGGCTTATGATTATATAAAAAGCTACTCACCTTATGAAAACATCGAAGCAAAATCATATCCGCATGTATTGGTGGTAACCGGTTTACACGACAGCCAGGTGCAATATTTTGAGCCGGCAAAGTGGGTGGCCAGATTACGGGCAACAAAAACAGATAACCATGTGTTATTACTGAAAACCAATATGGATTACGGACATAGTGGAGCGTCAGGAAGATTTGACTACCTGAAAGACACCGCTCTGGAGTATGCTTTTTTGTTAACGCTGGAAGGGATCCGGCATTAACCGTTATTTTACAAGGATACGATCCAGGTCTGCAGGTGAGTAATGAACAGATTTCAACGTTTTATGGTCGGCAGTACGGTATACCAGATACAACCCATCCCGCTCTTCGTAAAAGCAGTCAACTCCCTTATTTTTATAATGGGCCACTGTTTCTTCTGCCTGTTCCCGGGTTTTACAGGCTTTACTCATGTTAGAGCGCTGCACCTCATCAAAGAGTTCCCTGAACTTTCCGGCCAACCCGAACTCAAGTACGGCACCGGAGAGCACGTATTGCAGATCGCAGAGCGCGTCTGCAATTTCAGTAAGGTCTTTTTCCTGGATGGCGGTTTCCAGTTCCTTCAGTTCCTCGGCCAGCAAGGCCACCCGCAGGCGGCAGCGGCTATCATCAGGCACCGTTGGTTTATCGAGGACAGGATGATTGAAAGTCCGGTGAAATTCGGCTACGGCAGTAAGTGTTTTTGGCTCGTCCATCAATTTTAATAGCTATATTTACGGGTGTAAAAATGATAAAATTTACTGACAATACGG
>CAZJKM010000031.1:20165-27100 GCA_964546645.1 uncultured Sphingobacteriaceae bacterium | reverse complement strand
AAGAATTCACGGTAGGCTTTAGGTAAAATAGAATATTGGTACATAGTTTAGGTCGGTAAGGCAGGGCTATTTTCTCCGTCTGCGGATTTCGTTATCGATATCATCCAACGAATAGCCAGCCTCCCCGCCATCCAGCCAGGACTTCACCCGATCGTCAAATTCACGGATGATGTCTTTATTGTCCCACCAGTTGGTGATCGGAGTGGTTGCCGTATTCATCGCCTGATATATTACGGGCAGATTTTCGTCACTGGCGTTGTTAATCAATTGATGAAGTTTTTCCCTTAATGCTGCCGTATTCATATACTGATCTGCTTTCTGATAGTTACAAATTTAAACAAAGGATCTCATAAAACCAATGTGCTTTTGGTAAAGGATCTGTGAGGATGACGTTTTCCTGGGCCCGTCGATGGTGTTTGCCAATCTGCTGAATCCGTGCAGTGCGGTGAACCGGAGGGGACAGTATGTGAAAACACGGGTAGGGGAATGGGAGATTGTGGTGAAGCTATAATTTCATCTGTTTATTTTTTGCTTTATTGATTCATTGTTTGCTTTTAATGGCATCAATGAGATCGCTTCGCTAAGTTTTAGTTGTCAGATGGAACCCGGCATGATTATTTTAATCATGTCGGGTTCATTTTTTAATTTTTTAGCAATAACTTTGTCTTATGGCAACATTAACCATTCAAATAGCAGATAAAGACAGAAGTTTGTTTGAGCAGCTGGCGAAAAGGCTAAATGCCAAAATCATTGCCAGCGATGAAAAAGGTGTAAAAAAACCTAATGCCGTCACTGCAAAGACGATTAAAGATGCGCATAAAGGTGTAGGGTTGGGTGAACCTATCCGTGATATTCGTGCTTTTATGGGTGCTGTATGATCCGGTATGTTTACGCTTATCCCTACCAACCAATTTAAAAAGGATTTAAAGACACTAAAAAAGGGATCTGCCAGAAATAGTTCCTTAATCACTGAATTTCTGATATTATTGAGTCAGGATGGAGCCAAAGGGATTCCCCAACAATACAAACCTCATAAATTGTCTGGTAGTTATAAAGACAATTGGGAGGCCCATATTAAACCGGATATTTTAATTATCTGGTTTTAAATAGCCGATAACAACGAGACTATCCTCATACGTGCCGGGTCTCACTCCGATTTATTCTAAAATAATCCATTAATTTTTTATTTTTTCTTACTTTTGTTCCATCCCAAACGGACCGTTGAAAATATGTATTTCGCTTTCACACCGGGTTGTTGTTGTTGCTGATGCTGTTCAGTGGGCAGGCTATTGTACGCCATGCACCTTACATCTTTAACTAATTTTTCACCAGTCAAACAACCCATCATGAACAAAGAGTTTTATACCCATATATACAACAGGCATCGTCAGACAGATCGTGTGCCACCGAATGAAGTCATTGCAGCCTGGGCTACCGGCGTATTACAGCTTATTTATCCCGAACTGTCGCCCGCTTCGGCCATACACAGTGCAGAGGATGTCGGTACGGCAGCAGCAGGATTGGAACAGCAGTTAACAGACCTGCTCCGGGCCACCAAGGTCTGCAATTCCTGCAACCATGCGGAAGTATCGGCAGCCTTCTTTGCCAGCCTGCCCGAACTATACCGGAAACTCAATAATGATATTGTGGCCATGCTGGCCGGAGACCCTGCGGCGAAGGATGAGTTTGAAGTGATCCGGGCGTATCCGGGCTTTTTTGCCATCGCCATGTACCGGATCTCCCACCAGCTGCTTCTGCTGGAGGTGCCGCTCATCCCCCGTATCCTGACCGAGTGGGCCCATGCCCGCACCGGTATTGATATCCACCCAGGTGCCCACATTGGTGAATTCCTGTATATTGACCATGGTACCGGTACCGTGATCGGTGAAACGACCGTGATCGGCGACCATGTGAAGTTATACCAGGGTGTAACGCTCGGCGCCCTGAGTGTGGAGAAATACATGGCAGATACCAAACGGCACCCGACCATTGAAGACCGTGCGATTATCTATTCCGGCGCGACCATCCTCGGAGGGGATACGGTTATCGGGCACGATTGTGTGATCGGAGGGAATGTCTGGCTGACACGCAGTGTGCCACCGCATTCTACCGTCTATCACCAGCCGATTATCAAAGTGGTGGAATCAAAAATAGAAGAATAACGGGCATGGCAACGATTATTGACAGTATCGGAAATACACCCCTGGCGGAACTGAGAAAATTGAATCCGAACCCGGGTGTGCGGATTTACGCTAAGTTAGAAGGCAATAACCCGGGAGGCAGTGTAAAAGACCGCGCGGCGCTCAGTATGATCCGAAGTGCGGTGGAGCGCGGGAATATCAAACCCGGAATGAGCCTTATCGAAGCAACCAGCGGCAATACCGGCATTGCGTTGGCCATGATAGCCGCTATTTACGGCATCCCCATTGAACTGGTGATGCCGGCAAACTCGACCCGCGAACGAACGCTGACGATGGAAGCATTCGGTGCACAGGTTACCTTATTGGAGTCGATCGAGGTATGCCGGGATTATGCTGAAGAAAAAGGGGCGCAGGATGGCTATTTCCTGCTGAATCAGTTTGCCAATGCCGATAACTACCTGGGGCATTACCAGAGTACCGGTCCGGAAATATGGCGCGACACTGCAGGGCAGATCACCCATTTTGTAAGTGCAATGGGTACGACCGGCAGTATCATGGGCAACTCCATGTTCCTGAAAGAAAAGAACCCCGGGGTTCAGATTGTAGGCTGCCAGCCGACCGAAGGTTCCAGTATTCCGGGGATACGCCGCTGGCCCGAAGCCTACCTGCCGAAAATCTTTGATCCAAAAAGAGTAGACCGTGTGCTGGACGTTTCCCAACAGGAAGCAACCGATATGGCAAGACGGCTGGCAAAAGAGGAAGGTATTTTTGTGGGAATGAGTACGGGAGGTGCCTGTGCCGCTGCCCTTCGGGTTGCCGCAGAAATAGATAAGGGGGTTATTGTGTTTATTGCATGCGACCGTGGTGATCGTTACCTTAGCAGTGACCTGTTCGGCTGATAAAGAATGATATATATGAATAGAAACAAGCTGTTTTGCCTGGCAGCCCTGATGCTGACAGGGAGCGTCCTCTTCGCAGCGAAAGTGGACACCGTTGAAACCCGGAGCCAGGCGATGGGTAAAGCTATAAAAGCGGTAGTTATAACGCCTGACGGCTATGAAACAGGCGGTAAATTTCCGGTTGTTTATTTATTGCACGGCCACAGTGGTAATTACGCCAACTGGGTGGATAAAGCCCCCGGTATCAAGGAGGCCGCTGACCGGTATGGGTTTATGATCGTATGCCCGGACGGTGACAACAGCTGGTATTGGGATAGCCCGGTTGATAAGGATTTTCAGTATGAAACGTATGTAGTACGTGAATTAGTACCCTGGATAGATAAAAATTATCACACGATCGCCGACCGCAGGGGCCGTGCGATCACCGGACTGAGTATGGGAGGTCACGGGGCGCTGTACCTGGCTTTCCGGAACCAGGAGGTGTTCGGCGCTGCAGGTAGTACGGCGGGAGGCGTGGATATCCGCCCGTTTCCCAACAACTGGAACATGGCAAAACGGCTGGGATCTTATGCGGAGCATCCCGAACGCTGGGAACAGTATACAGTTATCAATATGCTTCACTTGTTGACACCGAACGCACTGTCGCTGATTATCGACTGCGGTACCGCTGATTTCTTTTATGGTGTCAATGAGCGCCTGCATGCGAAATTGCTGGAACGGAATATCCCGCATGATTATATCACGCGACCCGGTGGGCATACCTGGGAGTACTGGACGACAGCCATTTCCCATCAGCTTTTATTTTTTTCAGATTTTTTTACCGCTTCAGGGGTAAATAAGGGGTAACATTTTTGTAAGCCGGCTGATCTACCTCCAAATCATCACAGAAAGGAGACAGATCATGCAAAGGTTTATAAGTTTACTCGTATTATTTGTTACGTTTTTTGCGGCACAAGCTCAGCAGACAAACGACCCTGCAACTACCAACAAACACGGAGGCTGGCAGCTGGCTGCCTTTGGGGGCCTCAGTATGCCGCAAGGCACCTATCGCAACTATATCGGCCGTGCAAATGATGGCCCCTTTGGAGGACTATCGCTGGACTATTATTTCCCCGGCAATCGTTGGGCCTTCGGAGCCGATGCCCGTTTTCTGCAGCACGGGATGAGGCGGCACGATACGGTGTTCATGGCTAATGGCTATATAGCCACCGATTATGCCAATGCCCTGCGTTTCCGGCATGTTGCAGCCACGATTGGTCCGGCTTACAAAGCACCCATCGGGCGCTTTGAGGTAGAAGCGTTCCTGCGGGGCGGATTGCTATTCCAGCAGTTCCCGCAATATGCCCAATCGGTTTACCTGAATCCGGCGTCGCCCGGACCCGGCATAAAGGTATTTGATAATTATTATACAAACAATCCGAAGAATAACCCGAAGGCCTGGGTGGGTCTCGGAGGGGCACGGCTGGGTTATAACATCACCCCGGACCTGGGTGTGTTCGTGCAGGCTGATTACCTGAACACCTTCGGCAGCAGTTTTCCGAAAGACTCCGGAGAGTTCTATGTGCAGCGTTATGGCTTCGTGAAGGACATAGATGCAACGGATGGTATTAGGATGGAAGGAGACCGGTTTGCTAACAGGCTGGAGTTCTTTGAAGAGACGGTCACCAACTGGAAAACCCATACGCAGGCCATTCATATCGCTGCCGGTATCAAATATACGTTCGGGCGCAGGAGCAAGCCCGCTGCTCCTGCGCCAAGGCCGGTGGTTGTGAATGTCCCCGGTAAGGTACCCTCTAAAGAGATCCTGGTGGTAGTGAAAGATAAACAGACTGGTATTGCCTTAAGCGGTGTAACCGTTACGGTCAAAAAAGACAATGAGGAGTTTATATCGGTCACCAATGCCAATGGTGAAGCCGACCGGGTGAAGGATGCTGCCAGGGGAGTTTATGTCATTACCGGTGTGAAAAATGGAATACAGGCGATACCGGGAAGCATTGCTGCGGAGGAATTTGAACGCGGTGGTCCTGTGATCTACAAGGAGATTTACCACGATGATCCGCGTTTTACGCTGATCGGTGAAACCATCCAGGCCGGCAGCGGCACAAAAATGCCGGGCATCAACACGGTGCTCACGAATACGGGTACGAATACCAATGCCAGCCAGCTTTCTGATGCCGAGGCAAAATTTGTGTACCAGCTGGAGCAGCAAAGCGATTACAGCGTAGTGGCCAGTCATGCGGGTAAGTTTTCACAAACAGAAACGGTGACCACCAAGGGGCTGGACCGCAGCAAGACGCTGTATGTAACATTGAAGCTGGGGATCAGTGAGCTGCAGACGGGTGCATCATTTGTGCTGAAGAATATCCACTATGATTTTGACAAAGCAGACATCCGGACCGATGCGGCCCGCATCCTCGATAATGTGGTCAATGTACTGCATCAGAATCCGTCGCTGAAGATCGAATTGTCTTCGCACACGGACAGCCGGGGCAGTGACAGCTACAACCTGTCCTTGTCGCAGCGCCGTGCAGAGGCGGCGGTGAATTACCTGGTCAGCCGCGGTATTGACCGGAACCGGTTAAGGGCAAGGGGTTATGGCGAAACCAGGCTGCTGAACCGCTGTGCCAATGATATCAGTTGTACAGAAGAAGAGCATCAGGCAAACCGCCGAACGGAGATAGAGGTGTTGGCATATGGAAATTAAAAGAGGAGTGATAGTGGGGTGAGTGGTTGAATGTGCAGGGAACGCAGAAGTTGTTCCCTGCTTTTTTATTTATATACCTTTTCCTACATTTACGGCTATTGAAAGAATAGATATGGAAATAAAATGGGGTATCATTGGGGTTGGTGATGTGACCGAAGTGAAAAGCGGGCCGGCCTTCCAAAAAGTGCCGGGCTCGCAGCTGGTGGCGGTGATGCGCCGGAACGAGGACAAGGTAAAGGATTATGCAGCCAGGCATGGAGTGGCATCTTGGTATACGGATGCGATGCAACTGATCAACGATCCGCAGGTGAATGCGATCTATGTGGCAACCCCGCCAGACAGTCACGCCTTTTATGCAAAAGCAGCGCTGGAGGCGGGTAAACCGGTCTATCTGGAGAAGCCCATGACGCGAAATGCGGCTGAGGCACGTGAACTGGCAGAGGTGGTACAGCAGACAGGCGGTAAGCTGACCGTAGCGCATTACCGGCGACAGCAGCCTTATTTCCGTAAGGTACAACAACTCCTTGCCAGTCATATCGGGGTCCCCCGGCTGGCCAGTCTCCAGTACTGGAAAAACCCGCTACCGGAAGACGTGATGAATACAGCTAAGATGAAATGGCGTTTCGATCCGGAACAATCCGGCGGCGGCCTGTTTCATGACATTGCCCCCCATCAGGTCGATTTGCTTTATCATTTTTTTGGTGAGCCCCTGCTGTCATCGGGTATTTCAGCGAATCAGGGCGGATTATACGGTGCTGATGACGTGGTGGCCGGTCAGATGCACTTTCAGCACGGACTGGTTTTCTCCGGACTCTGGGCTTTTAACGTATCGGAAGACCGGGATCTGTGTGAGGTGATCGGTTCTGAGGGTATCGTGCGTTTTTCTTTTTTCGATTTTACTCCGATTGAGCTGGAAAACAGCCAGGGAAAGCAACGTTTTGCCTTTGATCTGCTACCACATGTGCAGCAGCCTATGATTGAGGCGGTAGTACGGTATTTCAGGGGAGAAGGAGAGAACCCCTGCAGCGTACAGGAGGGCGTCCGCGTCATGGAGATCATGGAATCGTTTATTTCCCACATTTAATAAATGATGTTTTGCTCTTATGACAATAATAGCTACTTTCGCATCATCATTTTAAATATAAAATCCATGAAAAAAGTTACGTTTGTTTTATTCTTTGCGCTGCTGGC
>CAZJKM010000031.1:0-20065 GCA_964546645.1 uncultured Sphingobacteriaceae bacterium | reverse complement strand
GTCAGGCAGCTTTTTTTATGATTACTGATTGCTATCTTATTTACTGTGCCGCCGCAGTAAGCAGCTGAAGCTGTTCGTCGATCAATTGCCGGGTCGGTGCACTCACCGGTACCAATGGCAGCCTGACGGCACTTGATCTGATAATGCCCTGCTGCTTCAGGATTTCTTTAATGCCAGCAGGGTTACCTTCCGTAAAACACAGTTCGGTAATCCGCAACAGCTGACTGTGTATGAGACGTGCTTCTTCATATTGGTGCGCGGCACAAAGATGGGTAAGCTGGCTTACCAACGCCGGGAACGCATTTCCGACCACAGATATGATACCTGACGCACCCAAAGCCATCATCGGAAGGGTGACGGGATCATCGCCGGAGATCAGCAGAAAATGGTCCGGCTTGTCGCGCATAATCCTGCTGAATTGATCAAAACTGCCACAGGCATCTTTTACGGCTACGGCGTTATCCAGTTCCCGGGCCAGTCGCACAATCGTTTCAGCAGCTATATGGCTCCCTGTGCGCCCTGGAACATTATAAAGGATCACCGGCAGGGGAGAGCCTTGTACAACCGACCTGTAATGCTGGTATATACCCTCTTGGGTGGGTTTGTTGTAATAGGGGCTTACCGACAACACGGCCATGTAACCGCTGAGATCGGTTGTTTGCAGTTCATGCACCACTTCTGCTGTATTATTTCCACCGATACCGGCTACGAGTGGTATTCTACCGGCTGCTTTTTCTGCTGTGAACTTCCATACGGCCCGTTTTTCATCGGGTGTCAGGGTGGCTGCTTCGCCGGTTGTTCCCAATGATACCAGATAATCCATGCCTCCGTTGATCTGGTGCTCAATAAGTCGCTCCAGTCCGTCGAAATCAATTTCGCCGATAGCGGTAAACGGTGTGACCAGCGCTACACCCGCGCCGTAAAGTTCATTCATGTTGTATTTAAAAACAGATTAAAATTCAGGGGTCAAACATAGTCAAAATCAGGCTGAAATACAATAAGCACTTAGCTGATCATTTTCAGCAGCTCGTCGTCTGAAATAATAGGAATATTCAATTTTTGTGCTTTTGCCAGTTTGGAAGGCCCCATATTCTCTCCGGCTATGAGATAGCTGAGCTTGCCGGAAATACTGCTGAGCAGTTTGCCCCCGTTGCTTTCGATCAGTTGTCCCAACTCTTCCCTGCTGTAGTGTTCGAAGACACCGGAAATGATAAAGGTTTTGCCAGCCAGTTTATCACTTGCCAGCATGACCGCTTTTTCTTCTGCGGCAAACTGAAGCCCGTGTTGCCTCAGCAGTGCAATCTGCCGGAGGTGTTCCTCATTTGAAAAATATTCAGTAACACTTTCCGCGATGCGGATACCAATCTCGTAAACACCTGCTATTTCTTCCGCTGATGCGGAGGCCAGGGCATCTACCGTACGAAAATGCTGTACCAGTTTACGGGCAATGGTTTCGCCTACATACCGGATACCCAGCCCGAACAATACCTTTTCAAAAGGTTGCTCTTTTGACTTTTCAATGCCGGCCAGCATGTTGCTGATCGACTTTTCACCAAAACGCTCAATCTGCTGTAGTTCTTCGTGCCTTTCGTTCAGCCGGTACAGATCACTGATATGCCGGAGCAGGCCGAGCCGGAAAAATGTTTCAACGGTTTCATCGCCCATGCCTTCAATATCCATCGCCTTGCGGCCGATAAAATGCTGTATACGCCCTACGATCTGTGGGCGGCAGGCATCTTCATTGGGACAGTAGTGTACGGCTTCACCTTCTTTGCGTACCAGCGGTGTGCCACATTCCGGACAGTAGTCAGGATAAAATATGGGTGTCGCCTCCGGCAGTCGCTGAGCCAGGTTTACACCTGTGATTTTTGGTATGATTTCGCCACCTTTTTCCACATAGACCGTGTCGTATTCATGCAGCCCGATGCGGATTATTTCATTGGCATTGTGCAGGCTGGCACGTTTTACCGTGGTGCCGGCAAGCAATACCGGTTTCAGGTTAGCAACGGGTGTAACGGCCCCCGTCCGGCCTACCTGGTAGCTGACGGATTCCAGTTTAGTTTCTGCCTGTTCGGCCTTGTATTTGTAGGAGATGGCCCAACGGGGTGATTTTGCAGTAAAGCCGAGTTCCTCCTGTTGCCCGTAGTTGTTGACCTTGATGACAATCCCGTCTATATCATAGCTGAGCCCGAAGCGTGCTGCTTCCCAGGTATGGATGAACGCGAGGGCTTCATCAATGTTCCGGCAGAGTTTGCTGTGCTCACAAACAGGAAACCCCCAGCCTTTTACGGCTTTCAGGCTTTCCCAATGTGATTTGAACCGCTTCGACCGGTTATCTGTATACAGAAAATACAGAAAGCAGTCGAGTGGTCGTTTGGCAACCTCTGCGGAGTCCTGTAGCTTAACGGTACCTGCCGCAAAGTTACGTGGGTTGGCATAGGGAATCTCTCCGTTCTCCAGACGTTCATTGTTCAGTCGTTCGAATGCCTTGCGGTGCATGAATACTTCACCCCGTATTTCAAAAAGCTCAGGATAACCGTCTGTCCGCAACCGTTTCGGAATGGTTTTAATCGTGCGGATATTGGTGGTTACCTCGTCCCCCTGCGTGCCATCACCCCGTGTTACCGCCCTTTGTAATCCGCCGTTTTCATAGGTCAGGCTGATGGACAGCCCGTCAAATTTCAGCTCACAGACGTATTCCACTTCCTCACCGATTGCCTTGCGTACCCGCTCGTCAAAATCACGCAGATCCTGCTCGTTATAGGTATTCCCCAGGGAGAGCATGGGCCAGCGGTGTCTGACGGTGTTGAAGTGTTTGGTAATATCTCCACCTACCTTCTGCGTAGGTGAGTCAGGGTCTATAAACTCAGGATATTGCTTTTCCAGGTGTGCCAGCTCAGCCAGCTTTAGATCAAAGTCGGTATCCGAGATAGTAGGCTGGGCCAGCACATAGTACCGGTAATTATGTTGATTCAGCTCTGCTGTCAGTGCTTCTATATGTGCGCGTATTGCCTCATTGCTCATAACCGCGAAAGTACAAAAATACCAGGGTTATTCGTTGAATTTCCGGCGTTGGCGGCGCCATAAAACGACAACAATAGCCACAATCAGCACAACGCCGATACCTACGTACCCGCTGACCTGCCAGGAAGTTGTTTCAGTTGTCTCCTGTTGTGCACATACGGCACTGTAGCTGCAAATACCCAGCAAAAAAATGCAAACACGAATGAACGATATCATATCTCCGCCTATAATTTAATGGCGTAATTTACAACAAATAATGGGATTCTATGTTAGCCCATCTATGTTAAATTTTTGTTAAAATTCAGGTGGCGTCTTCCGCTAAATTTGCTGTGTGGTAAAATTATTCTCAAAGAAAATAGACTTTTTTGCTGCAAATATTTGCAAATAAGAAAAAAACGAATAACTTTGTGTCAGGTTTAGGTTGATTATGGCCGCGTCCCTTGCGGCCGCATAATTGGTTAGGGCGCTAGCCCTCCATAATTTAGGTTTAGGTTAATGTAAGCCTGGGGTGGTTCCCAGGCTTATTTTGTTGTGAGTACCCGTATCCTCCTTCGGGTAAGTGCCCTTATTGTGAGTACTGTGATAAATTAGTAAATTTGTAGCATGCCGCATAGCGGCTTTTATCCGATGGCTTATGAATAAAATTTTAGTACCCACTGATTTTTCCGTCAACTCCGTTGCCGGCCTGCGGTTTGCCATTAAACTGGCTGCAAAGAGCGATGTGGAACTGGTATTTGCACATATCATGCACCCGAAGCGGCCTTTTGATCCTTCAGACGCGGAGGAAGAGCACTTTGCTGCCATCCGGACAACGACAGAAGAAAAAGCCCGTAAAGAGTTGGAGAGATTTGTAAAAGGGGTCTACCGGCGGCAAAAGCAGGAACCGAAAAATTACAGCCTGCTGTTATTGGAAGGAATACGCCCGGCCGCTACCCTGGTAGACTACTGCAATAAACACGGTGACATAGACTATATCTGTATCAGTACCCGTGGTGCAGGGAAAATGGAAAAGCTGTTCGGGTCTAATACCGGGAACCTGATTACCAGGTCTCCCGTACCAGTCATTGCCGTACCCAGGACATATCGCGTAAAACCGCTGAAGAATATACTCTATGCCACGGATTTTAAAAACTATGAACAAGAGCTGAAAAAAGTAATGGCTTTCGCTGGTCCGGTTGGTGCAAAAATAGAGGTGCTGCATTTTGTCTCCGCCTATGCGCTGATTCCGGAAAAGAAGCATATTGAAGAGCAGGCAGGAGAAGACCTGGGTTACCATCTGAAAGTTCATTTTGAGATTACCGATGTGATGAAGCCGCTGGCGAAAAACCTGAAAAAACAGGTAGAAGCTGTAAATCCATCAGTGTTGGCATTATTTACGAATCAGAATCGTAATTTTTTCCAGCGGTTGTTTGATCCGGGTGTTTCGGAAGCACTTTCTTTTGAGACCAGTGTGCCATTGCTGGTATTCAATAAGCAACATATGTAAATCAGGGGCCCGTGCTTGATGGCACGGGCCCCTCAGCCTGTGAAACCCCTAGTTGCTCTTTTTGACAATAGCAATTCCATTGGCAACAGCACGTGGCACCGAACCTGAATACGTGTTCTTTATCTGCAACTTCTTTGAAGCGGGGTCTTCGATAACCATTGTTGTGGATCCGCCACCGTCCAGGTTGAGTGTTTCTACCGCACCCAATGCATGCAGCAACCGTCCACCCTCGTCATTGGTAAACCCTATAGAATAACCCGGTTGGCGACCATCAACGGCAACAAAATAGATCACGTCGTCCGGTGTGTACCCCAGGAGGGTACGGGGTTCTATAGCCTTGTCCCAATGGCTACTGAAAGTGCCGCGCTGAACGACCCGCTCACGACCGCCAATGACTTCCTGGAAGTCATTTTTTTGTGTGACAAAAATGCCCCGGGTGCCAATGGTAACTGTACCATCCTTGCGCAGGCCAAAGAAATTGTAAGCAGCCGGACTTTCTCCGGGCGGCGTGAAGAAATTTTCGTTAAGGATTTGCCCGTTCTGGACAACCGGTCCCCGCGGGCGACCGGATACCGGCTCCCAATCAAAAAAGTCACCGTTCACGGACGCGACAACCTTTTCGGCAGGAGTAGAAATCAACTGGCTCATCGCTAACAGGGGTTGTATGCCGAAGGCAGGTTTATTGAATGGCGTAAGTGTCTTCAGGGTGAGGTCGTCCCTTTTCATGTCCACCCGTAGGATAAATAGTGCATAAGGCTTCGATGCGGCATCTCTGAATGCTATTTCGTAAAAGTCGACGCCATCATACAGTTTAAGATGGTCCGCTTTGGTAAAGGTGGCTACGAAGGTCAGTGGGTCGAGCCGTTCCTTAATTTGTTCAATGGTCAGGGAGGTTTCAGGCTCTTTCTCCAAAGGCTTTGTGTCCTCTTTTTTGCCACATCCTACGGCAAGGAACGCTACAAATAGCCAAAGGACCATCATACCATGAGGTGTTAAACGATTTTCTTTTCCATTGGTTGTACGTGTTGTTTTAATTTTCATGTTTACCAGGGTGTTTTTATGTTAGTTATATGTGTTTTAGAATCTGATGGATGATGTGCCGGAATGCTTGATGGTGTACCTGCCCGTTTGTCCATCAAAGAACAATCCGTCTCAGGGACAAACAACTGATACCGTTTATCGATAAGGGTAGTCTTACCGGGATAATTGAATAATTTGCGGAATAAGGTCGATGTTATCGAAAGAGCTTTTTTTCGTATCGGGATATCGTAGTTGCAGTTTTTTATTTCGTCTTGTCACTATTCAATAAGTTTTAAAATGGCTATTTTTTAACGTCTAAAGACAAGTATAAGCTTTTATGGTGGCTTTTTTAAATTTTTTTAATAATACTTTGCAAGTATTTTTTTTATTGGATCTCCTTATGGGGTGGCCAATCCCTGATATCCATTGGCTTTTCCGGAAAAAATGGTGGATTGTCAGCATACATCCCCGTTGTCCGCTTTATCTTTATCGCATCGATACATCCAGGCTGATCGGCAGGGTATAGCTTACCCGTACCGGAATACCGTTCTGTATACCTGGTTTCCATTTCGGTGATTGCTGCAGGATGCGGATCGTTTCTTCCCGGGTGCCGTATCCCAGGTCGCGTAATATCTGTATATCCGTCAGGGAGCCGTCCCTTTCCACAACGAACTGCACCATTACCCTGCCGCGAATACCCTGTTGGATCGCCTGATCCGGATAGTTGAAGTGTTTGCTGATGTATTCGCCGAATTTGGCCATACCTCCGGGAAATTCAGGCTTTAATTCTATATGGATAAAAGGTACCACTTCCGTTCCGCTTTCGGTAACGCGACTATCCAGAGCCCCTTCTCCATAGGGTACATCGATTCGGATATCGGCATCCGGATTACCGGCAATGGTAACCGGTCCGGGATCGGCTTTTTTCAGCATATCGGTTGTCGGAGGTTCTTCTGTGGTAACTTCCTGATGCGGTACCACTACCGGTGGCGGCATGCGCACCTGATCTCTGCGCGGCGCGGGAGGCACTACGGCTGGTGGAGGGAGTGTCACTTCGTCAATAGGTTTGGGAGGCATCAGCTGAACGACATGGTCTGTCAGGCGGGCAGGGGTGGTGAGTGATGGGACTGGCTGAAAGTACCGGGCGATCATTGGTGATACGATCAGCAGCAGAAACAGGGTAATACCGATGAACAGGGCCTTGGTAAGATCGGACGAGGCGTCCCGGCGCAGCACAAAAGCGCCATACTGTTGGTTGCGGCCCTGGAAAACCACCTCTGTCCAGCGGGGATCGAAAATGTCTGATTTGGAATGGAACATGACAGTAACTGGTTACGTAAAACAATCTGTGAATTACTGTTAAGATGAAATTTATGGGCTGATTCCATAACCCATGAAAGCGAATCAGGCAGTATAACCGGTTTTACGGAAGTGGCGGGCTGCCAGGGAGGCGGCGATCAGTGTGAGCAGAGCGCCGAGAAAAAACGGTGCTCCGGGCAGGTAAACGGATGTTTCGCTCCTGGTAAAGTGGGCAAACAGTTCGGTCATAGCCGGCGGCCCGACGATCGCCGTCAGGCTGATAACCCCGGTTAAACCACCCTGTATCTGTCCCTGTTCAGAAGCCGGTACGGCATTGGAAACGATCCCCTGAATAGCCGGTCCACCGATGCCGGCCATGACATATGGGACAATTGCCGTAAAGATCATCCATGACTGGGTGGCGAAACCCATTGCCGTCAGGGATACCACGTATAAGGACAGGCCGATAACGACACTGCGGGATGCACCGATTTTCGGAATAATAATGCGGATAAGGCCGGCCTGTACCATCGCCAGTAACAAACCGACAAAGCCCAGAGATATCCCGATCATGCGTTCATCCCAACCATACCGTTCCATGGTGTAATAGGACCATGTACTCTGAACAGCGTGGGCGGCAATGTTAACAAGGGCGATGCACACCACCAGCGTGCCGATCCTGGGAAAGCTCCTGATGTGCCGCAGGGCTCCCAACGGATTGGCGTTCCGCCAACGGAAGGGCCGTCTGTTTTCAGGAGACAATGATTCGGGGACCATTAGCAGGCCATACAGATAATTCAACAAACAAATACCGGCCGCCGCGAAAAAGGGGACACGGGGACCGTAATGCCCGAGGAACCCGCCGAGGACAGGGCCTATGATAAACCCGAGCCCGAAGGCCGCACCCAGCAATCCAAAATTCTGCGCACGTTTGGATGGTTCACTCACGTCTGCAATATAAGCGGCGGCTACGGTATGGCTGGCCCCGGTAATCCCCGCCAGCAGCCTGCCTGCAAACAGCCATAGTATACTCGGGGCGAATCCCATTAACAGGTAGTTGATGGTGAATCCGAATAAGGAAAAGAGCAATACCGGCCGACGTCCATACCGGTCGCTTAAGTTGCCGAGTACCGGCGCAAATAAAAACTGCGTGCTGGCATAAACAAACATCAGCCAGCCACCATATTGTGAGGCTTCACTCAGGTCTCCTCCTGTCAGCTGCCGGATCAGCGCAGGCATCACCGGAATGATAATACCCAATCCGATTACATCGATGATGACGGTAACAAAGATAAAACCAAGTGCTGCTGGTTTGAAATGGTGCATATTTCGTTTTGCCCAAATGGCCGCTAAGGTAATGATTTTGTGCAGATGGGTTTGCAAATTACCGTAAAATGTATGTAACTTGACAGCGGTTATGGAAAATGCAACACAACGATTTACAGAGAAGGTCAGTGCGTCATACAATCCGAAAGGGGCGTACATATTTTTAGGCGCCGGCTTGCTGGACGGGCAGGTCATTGCAGCGGCAAAGGTAAACCTGGCATTGAAAATGATGAACAGGCATGGCCTTATTGCGGGTGCCACGGGAACCGGTAAGACACGTACGCTGCAACTTATCGCTGAACAGCTGTCGGATGCTGCGGTGCCGGTATTTATGCTCGATGTGAAAGGTGACTTGTCGGGACTGCAACAGCCGGGCAAAACAAATGCTGCATTGGAAGAGCGCGGGCAGGCGCTGGAATGGCCGTTTGCGCCGGCGGGGTTTCCGGTTGAACTGTTTTCCTTAACCGGTAAGCTGGGGGCACCCATGCGGATGACTGTCGCGGATTTCGGTCCGGTACTGTTGGGGCGTGTGCTGGAGCTGAATGATACCCAAACAGGTGTGTTAGCTGCCATTTTTAAGTATGCGGACGACCATGGACTTCCCATTATCGACCTTCCCGACCTTAAAAAACTGCTCAGCTATCTGTCTGAAGGAGCCGGGGCGGCCGAGATCAAGGAAACGTACGGCCGTATCAGCACCAGTACGTCGGGCACCCTGCTGCGGAAGATCGTGGCCCTGGAGCAACAGGGAATTGCCGGTATTTTCGGCGAACCGGCTTTTGATATCAATGACCTGTTTGAAAAAGTAGACGGAAAAGGGGTGATCAGCCTGCTGAACATTTCAGATGTACAGGACCAGCCGGTGTTGTTTTCCACTTTCCTGCTAAGCCTGCTGGCGCAGTTATTTAAAAAGCTGCCGGAAGTAGGTGATCTGGATAAGCCGAAGCTTGTATTCTTCTTTGATGAAGCCCATCTGTTGTTTAATGGCGCATCAAAGGCATTCCTGACACAGGTGGAACAGATCATCCGGCTGATCCGTTCAAAAGGCGTAGGTGTGTTTTTCTGTACGCAGGCTGCCACGGATGTTCCCGAAAGTGTTTTGGGACAGTTGGGTAATCGTGTGCAGCACGCATTGCGGGCATTTACCCCCAACGATGCAGAAGCTCTCCGTAAGACGGTAAAAACCTATCCGCATTCTGATTTTTATGAAATTGACCGGGTGCTGACCGGACTGGGAACCGGGCAGGCGCTGATTACCGTATTAAATGATAAGGGGATCCCCACGGAAGTGGTGGCCACCCACCTGATACCACCCAGGGCTATCATGGGCCCATTGGATACGGTGAGTTACAACCAGCTGGTCAGCGCCTCACCGCTTTACCAAAAATATCATCAGGCCGTTGATAACCACAGTGCACACGAGATACTGGATGAAAAAATCCGCGGGCTGGAAGAAGAAGCTGCACGCACACAGGCCGCCAAACCGCCCCGCACTTCCGCTTCAGGACGCAGTAGTACACGGCAGTCTCCGTTGGAAGCCGCCCAGAAGGCAGCGACCACTACACTGGCGCGTGAGGGGGTGAAGTTACTGGGAAAGCTGGCCACGGGGCTCCTGGCTGTATTTCTGAGTGGAAAAAAGAAAAGATGAGCATCAGGTGGCGGGAGTAGTTAACCGCAGGTAAGCCTGGGCAATCCGTATATCATTATAATCGTACGCGTCCCCAAGTTGTCCTTTAATCACACCGGTTGGTTTGCCGGGATTGCTTTGTATGACAGCAACTATATGATGCAGCCGCTGTTCCGTAATGAGCTCGGTGGCGTGTACCTCCCCGGTCGGGATAAAGTGGCATAGGTGTGATAACACCGTTCCACGGGTCAGGTTGCGGCTGTTCGCGATCTGTTCCAGCGTTTTTCCTTCCCGGAATAATTCCAGGCTGATCTGTTTCGTTTCGCCTTTGGCAGTTTTGGGTGACGCCGGCCCTGCTTCCGGTACTGCGGGTGTTGCGGCCCGGGTTGCGATGGAGATATTCATCACCTCCTGGATCGGCCGGCCACCGCTCAGCGCTTCCGTAATAACGCTGCATTGCAGGATCTGTTCCTGTTTGCGTCGGTACTCCAGCAGCAGGCTGTGCAATTCCCCGATATACTTTTTGGTCCGTTTCTTAATTTTCCATTCTGCTATATGTGCTTCCAGCGGACCCGTTAGTTGCCTGGTTATCTCTTTGTTAAACCATTCTCCTGCCTTTTCGGTACGTTCGTGTACGGTCTGATAATCCGTATGGTCCGGCTGCTGCAACAGTCCGCTTAGCTGATTCCTGAATTTATTGGCTACTTCCCGCAGGGCATCACAGGCAGCGCAGCAGGCACTGATGAAGTGATAGGCCTGCGCCTGGTCGGCTATATTCCGGTCCTGCAGGGAATCAAGTAATCTGCGGCTCCGTTCCTGTATCTTTTCCCAGGAAAAAGTTTGCAGCAGGATGTGGCCCAGATAATTGCGTTGGGAAGACTCCAGCAGTTCGGGAATGCAGTCGTCCGGCAGGTGCCGGGAAGAAAATTGGACAACCAGTCCGTCCGTCCGGATGCTGGCTGGTGTGATGGACGATTTCAGCACCAGGCCATCGAGGCTCCGTACGCGGCTGAGGGCCACATAGACCTGTCCGGCAGCAAACGACGAGCCTGCATCCACAATCGCCCTGTCAAACGTCAACCCCTGGCTTTTGTGTATGGTAACCGCCCAGGCAAGCCGTATGGGAAACTGGATAAAGGTTCCCAGGGTTTCCTCCCGTATACGGTCATGCGCCTGATCATAGTTATAGCGGATATTCTTCCATTCCTCTTTTTTGACGGTGATGGCATCGCCGCCTTCGGGAAAGACAACCGTCAGTTCTTTTCCGTCGCTGCTGATGTGGCGGATATGCCCGATCTTCCCGTTGTAGAAACGCCGTTCTTCGCCTTTATCATTCTTAATAAACATGATCTGGGCGCCTTCTTTCAGTTCCAGCACCGCTTCCGCAGGATAAGCGTTTTCAGAAAACTCACCGTCTACAGACGCTTTTACCACGATGGCGTTGCCCGGTAACTTTGCCAGTTCCCGTTGGTTGAGGGTATTGGCCAGTGCATTGTGAGAAGTGAGCGTGATATAAGAGTCGTCTGCAGGCGGTGCAAACCCAGGCTGGTAGTGGCTGTTCAGTTGCTGTAGCTGTTCATCTGTGCAGCAATTGTTGCGGATGTTATTGAGGATGGTGATAAAATGTTCATCACGCTGCCGGTATATTGTTTTCAGTTCCAGCAATACCGGTTTCGCCTCTTCCATGACATGGGCGTCAAAGAAGAACGGGCTGCGGTAGTATTGCTGCATCAGTTGCCATTCCTGCTGTTTTACCACCGGCGGCAGCTGGTAGAGGTCACCGATAAAAAGCACCTGCAATCCACCAAACGGGCGGGCATCACGCCGTACATTCTTCAGGATGGCATCAATCGCATCCAGCATATCCGCCCGCAGCATGGAAACCTCGTCAATTACCAGCAGGTCAATTTCCTGCAGCAGCGCCCTGCGTTCATGCCCCAGCCTGACCTTGCCGAACAACCGGCGGCGGTTGTATATAAAGTGATCTTCCTCGTTCCAGGCAAGCGGATGGTCTGCGAGGTAGGTGCCGAAAGGCAAATGGAACAGGGAGTGCAGGGTTGTTCCGCCGGCGTTGATGGCAGCTACTCCCGTCGGTGCCGTGACCGCCATTTTTTTGTAGCTGTTTTCCCGTATATACCGCAGAAACGTAGTTTTACCGGTACCTGCTTTACCCGTCAGGAAAATATGCCGGTTGGTGTGGTTGACGAAAGAAACAGCCTGAAGGAACGCTTCATTATATATAAGGTTGTTGTCGTTCATGTTTGAGGTAACAGGTTTCTGTTCGCAAGATACGCATTTCTGCTTTTTAAATCGGGAAGAAAACGAAATATTCGATTATATTAGCGGCTTAAATTAGTATAAACGATGTCAGATACTACAAAACAACAGGTGTTTGCCGGAATTGAAAAGAAGCTTACTGAACAGGGATTTGTTATTGAAATACAGGATCAGGCCCGCCCCTGGGGTGGTTTTTTTGTGATCGATGAATTGCAGGCCCAGCAGTTTGCCAATGCTTATTTTGATGGTATGGACGTGGGCGGCCTGAAAATATCAGGCAAGCTGAGTCCTAAAATACTGGTGGTGGCACCGGGTAAGCGTTTATCCTGGCAATATCACCACCGCAGGGCGGAGATCTGGCAGGTGGTAAGCGGCACGGTGGGTGTTGTTACCAGTGATACCGACGAGGAAAATGAACTGAAGCTGCTTCACCCGGGTGATGTGATTCGGCTGCAGCAAGGCGAGCGTCATCGTTTAGTGGGTGTTGATGAGTGGGGTGTCCTGGCAGAGATCTGGCAGCATACCGATAGCGGCAATCCTTCTGACGAGGATGATATTGTACGGGTGCAGGATGATTTCGGGCGTTAACCTTCAGTTGCAGTGCTCCGTCTCGGGTGAGAAGCTGATGTAAGTATTACTTTTCGTAATGCCCTTTGAGGGATAATAAATTGAGTATTTGGATTTTGTTTTGGTCAGATATAGCGTAGATAATGGCAGCAATCAGTTGTTGTATTTTCTTCTGTATGGCTTTGTTTCCCGATTTTTTCCAATAGGCTAAGTCAGCAAGGGCTTTGGGAGCATAAATTACTTCCACAGGTCTTCGGTGGCTATTTTCACACCTTTACCGTCCTTGATGTCCTGATCGGCCTGGAGAATTTGAGAAACAAACTCAGGATCATAAGACGACGTTTCTCTCGTCTCCACTTCAACCCTAAGCATCCTGGCCAGTTCATTGATAAGTGGCAGGTGTTTTTTCTGTACTTTTTTCAAGATAAGTTCCATATACACAAAGATAACAAATTTTGAAAACAAATCACAACAGTATAGCTGGGCTGACGGGTAAATCCATGCTTGTCTAAAAGGCAAAACATCTTACAGTAAAGACAGTTCCTCTTACAATAAAGACAACATGCCTTGCAGTACAAGCAGCACGTCTTATTGTAAAGCCAGCATACCTTATAGTAAAGGCGGGTCTGCTTTACAACTATTTCAAACCGTACCAACCCGGTTCCTGATCCTGTCAGCAAAGAAGCATGACTCAGCGGCTGAGTGAATGGTGCTCTCTGCAACACACCTCCTCCAGGCAATAAATTGAAAAAAAGCATCCATGTGTTATATTTTCTCCCCATTTTAGCCGTTATGATTGGTAACAGCGGTGTGTTACCACTAAAATTTAACCATATGCGGAAGAGTTTGTTATCGATCATTTCTACAGTTGTGCTGGTTTGGAATGCCCCCGCGCAGGGGCAGGTGGACGAGGCGAAATATGAGATTATCCGGGAAACCATTCATTTCCTGGCAACCGACCGGCAGGTGTCCAGGGATACAGGTTTCAGGATTTCCTGTGAAGCGCCGGACTATGATTGTTTCAAACAACAATTATCTTCCAATACCATAGCAGGAATTGACCGCTGGTATAACCGTTGGCGGTCTGCCGAAGTGATGGACCCGGCGGCACTGTCAGCATTCCGGGACCAGGTATTGGCGGACATACTGGATCGCCCGGGAAAGGCTTACCGGAGGGGACTTGCCGGCTACGAAGATTATATTTCACGCATTGATCAGCTGATCCAACTGCCTGTTAGCGAAATACCGGCGGAACAAGCCGTTGCAGCTACGGATCAGGCGGCAGTTGTCAGCCCCGCTGAAGTGGAGCCAACTTATCCCACAGACGCAGCCGATCAGCAAGCCCCTGAAACGGGCAGTAACCGTGTCGCCTATATCGCCTTGGTTATCGGCTTGTTGGCGCTACTGTTTGCCGCCTGGCAGCGATTCAGTAAAAAGACCCTGCAAGCTGCCGATGGTATGCAGGGCATACACGAGCGCCTGGATGAACTATCGGCCAGGGTCCGTCGTTTGGAAACGAAAACCGCAGACAGCCAAATGGGGGAAGCGGTTACCAGCTTAACCGATATCATGGAGTCGATAGAGAAGCGTGTGGTGGAATTGGAGAACGGCTCCAAACCCGATAGACGCTAATGTATTTTACCGGGCGTTTCCGCCGGCTGACAGTAATTGGCAACTGGTGAAATAATAGTAACTTAGCGATTTCAATTAATAATACAACCTACTGATCTGATCATCATGGAGGATGCGCCCGTAAAATCACCCTTTATAACCGATGACGCTGTTGTTTTTGGTATCTTATTCCTGATATTGGCCCTGGTATTTTATACGTCAGCACTAAAACACCCGTTTTTCAGGAAACTCTACGCGGTATTGCCGCCCTTGCTGTTATGCTATTTTTTGCCCGGTATGCTGAACTCGTTCGGTATCATTTCCGGCAGCCATTCGGGCCTGTATGACATGAGTTCCAATTATCTGCTGCCCGCATGTCTCGTGCTGTTCACCCTGAATCTGGATTTGCGGGAGCTGTGGAAGCTCCGGAAGAAAGCCGGACTGATGTTTATAACCGGTACGGTCGGAATCCTGTTAGGAGGCCCCCTGGCGGTCTGGCTGGTGTCGCTCTTCGCTCCGCAGGTAGTGGGGGGTGAGGGTGCTGATGCCGTGTGGCGCGGACTGGCAACGCTGGCCGGATCCTGGATCGGGGGCGGTGCGAATCAGGCGGCGCTTTACCGGATTTTTGAACCATCTTCCGGCATATTCTCAGCTACGATTGCGGTGGATGTATTTGTTGCGTACGGGTGGATGGCATTGTTACTGTATGGTGCAGGGAAGGTTACTGCATTAAACCGTTTTTTCAATGCGGATAACCGGGCGGTGGAGGAACTGACCACCCGCATGGAAGAACGCAACCGTGCGGATGTGAAGATACCGGAAACGAAAGACCTGATTATGATGTGCGGACTGGCTTTCGGGGTAACCGGCCTGGCTCATCTGGCCGGAAAATATATCGCTGCTGTCATTAAAGAGCATGCTCCTTACCTGGACGCGTTCAGCCTTACATCCGGGTTTTTCTGGATCATCCTGCTGGCTACCATCCTGGGTATCGCCCTTTCTTTTACCCCGGCCCGTCGCCTGGAGGGTGCGGGGGCTTCCCGCCTGGGAACGGTTTTCCTGTATGTGCTGATCGCAACGATCGGTATGCAGATGGATATCTTTGCCATCCTCGCCAATCCCGGACTATTCCTGGTCGGTATTCTCTGGATGTCTTTCCACGCCTTGCTGCTTTTATTGGTGGGCAGGCTGATCAGGGCACCCTTCTTCTTTTTCGCCGTGGGCAGTATGGGGAATGTAGGGGGGGTAGCGTCCGCCTCCATTACTGCCGGCGCTTTTCATCCCGCTTTGGTTTCGGTAGGCGTGATACTGGCTGTTTTTGGTTATGCCATCGGCACCTACGCCGGTTATCTGTGCGGTATATTGATGCAGTGGGTGGCTCCCTGACAGAAGAGGATGGTATGGCACGTTTAATACGGTACTTTCAGAACTATTTCGGCTTCAGCCGCACCGAGCTTCGGGGGATGACCGTTTTGTTGCTGCTGCTTGTCCTGATATGGTTTTTTCCGGTTCTGCTGAAGTGGGTGATCCCTCCCGGGGAACCGGATATGGCGATTTACCGGGAGGAAATCCGTACATTCCTGGCGGCAGCCGAGCAGCAGGAGGTGGCCTCTTCTTTTGTATCACGGTCTGCTCCGGTTTATTTCTTTTTTGACCCCAACACGCTGGAGGAAAACGGCTGGCAGAAACTGGGGCTTTCAGAGCGGCAGATCCGGAATATGATCAACTACCGGCAAAGCGGGGGCGTATTCCGGAAAAAAGAGGATCTTAAAAAGATGTATACCCTTACTGAAGAGGACTATCTGCGACTGGAGCCTTATATACGCATTTCGTCACCGGAGCTGGCCGAACGCCAGGTCTTTACACGCCCCGCGCCGGAAGATGAAGCTATACGCCGGGAGCCGGATGCCAAAGCGGCCAGCCTCATGATGGAACTGAATACGGCAGATTCCCTGCTGCTTCAGCAATTGCCGGGTATTGGCCCGGTATATGCGTCGCGGATTATACGTTATCGTGAGCGGTTGGGTGGGTTCTTTTCTGTCGCACAACTGTTGGACGTCTATGGCATGGACAGTATCCGCTATGAACGTCTATTACCTCACCTCATACTGGATGCAACATTGGTAAGGAAAACAGACATCAACCAGGCTACTTTTGAACAGCTTCGTGCCCATCCGTTCATCACTCCGAAGCAAGCCAATGCCATTGTGCAGTACCGTAAGCAGCATGGGCATTTTATCGCTGTTGCTGATCTTTCCCGGATTGTTGTAATAGATGAGGATTCTTTTCATAAAATGAAACCCTATCTGACGGTTGAGTGAGCGGGTATCCTGTAAATTATCCCATCTATTGTTAAAGTCAGGAAATATGCGGTACTTGCAGCCCGATTTTTGACGTTATTTTTTTAAATATTACATGATGGAGTGGATACTGAATCCCGAGATATGGATATCGTTGCTGACGCTGACGGTTCTTGAAATTGTATTGGGCATTGACAACATTGTTTTTATTTCTATTCTCAGTAACAAGTTGCCGGCTGAGCAACAGCGGAGGGCCAGGAGACTGGGGCTGCTGGCAGCCTTGGTGATGCGCGTGTTACTGCTGCTTTCCATTAAATGGATCATGTCGTTGACAGAACCTTTCATCCATGCCGGGACCTGGTTCGGGCTTTCATCGGGTGAACTGATAGAAAAACTGACATTTTCGGGCCGTGACCTGATCCTCCTGCTGGGCGGGCTTTTCCTGATTTATAAAAGTACGGTGGAGATTCATCACAAACTGGAAGGGGCGGAGGATAAACATGAAATGAAAGGCAAACGGATTACGTTTGGAAACGTCATCCTGCAGATCATGATCCTGGATATTGTATTCTCGCTTGATTCTGTGATTACAGCAGTGGGTATGGCTGATCATATTGAAGTGATGATTGCAGCGGTTGTGATCGCGGTACTGGTAATGATGTTATCTGCCGAAGGTATCAGCAACTTTGTAAATAATCACCCATCCGTAAAAATGCTGGCATTGGCTTTCTTGTTGCTCATCGGTGTTTCATTGACTGCCGAAGCGTTCGATCAGCATATTCCGAAAGGGTACATTTATTTTGCCATGGCATTTTCGGTAATGGTCGAGTTTCTGAATCTGCGAACTAAAAAGCGGTCAAAAATACCTGCGGAGTTACCCGGACAGCCGAAGCTGTAGTGAATGCCTGTTATCGGTTTCTGTCAAAATATTATCAGGCCACGCAACATACGACCAGAATTGTAGATTAGGTGTAATCATTTGTGATCTGACTGAAAAAAACGACTTAAAAATCGTTTGCTGTGTATTATTTTTGCACCAATCATATAAAATGGACAAACACAGGGAAGAGATAGATGCCGTACTCATTGGTGCCGGTATCATGAGTGCTACGCTGGGAATGCTGCTGAAACAACTGATGCCTTCCATCAGAATGGAGTTTTTCGAAAGGCTGGACGACGTTGCCGCCGAAAGCTCCGATGCCTGGAATAATGCGGGTACGGGGCATTCTGCTTTATGTGAACTGAACTATACCCCCCAGCGGCCGGATGGCTCTGTTGATATAACGAAGGCAATACATATTGCCGAGCAATTCGAAGTTTCAAAGGAATTCTGGGCATATCTTGTTGAAAAAGGGCTCGTTGCTGATCCTTCAGCCTTTATCCGGAGTATACCTCACATGAGTTTTGTGATCGGCGAGAGTAATGTGTCGTACCTGCGTAAACGGTACGAAGCCCTGCGGGAGCACCATTTGTTCCGGGACATGGAATACACCGAAGACCACGAGGTGCTGTGGAAATGGATCCCGTTGGTGATGGAAGGACGGCAGCCCGGAGAGAAACTGGCTGCTACGCGGATGGATATCGGTACGGATGTGAATTTCGGTGCGCTGACACGCGCCTTGTTCCGTCACCTGGTTGTGCGGCCGGGTGTTAAGTTGCGCCGCGCACATGAGGTCCGCGATATCGAACAGATGAAGGATGGCCGTTGGCTGATTACGGTTAAAAACCTGACCACCGGTAAAAAGCGGGAAGTACTCGCAAAATTTGTATTTATCGGTGCAGGAGGGGGCTCTTTGCTGCTGCTGGAAAAGTCGGGCATCCCCGAAGGAAAAGGGTTTGGTGGTTTCCCGGTAAGCGGGCAGTGGCTTAAATGTGTGAATCCGGACATTATTGCACGCCATCACGCCAAAGTGTACGGTAAGGCGGCGGTAGGCTCGCCCCCCATGTCAGTACCCCATCTGGATACCCGGGTTATTGATGGCAAACAGGCCCTGTTGTTCGGGCCCTATGCAGGCTTCTCCACGAAGTTTTTAAAGAACGGGTCATGGATGGACCTGCCGGCTTCCATCAAAGTAACGAATATACGGCCGATGCTGGCCGCAGGTATTGACAATATACCGCTGACAAAATACCTCATTAACCAGGTGAGGCAGTCCCCGGATGACCGTCTGGCCGCATTGAGGGAATATGTTCCTTCTGCCAGAAAGGAAGATTGGGAACTGGAAATTGCCGGCCAGCGTGTACAGGTGATTAAAAAAGACCCGGTGCATGGCGGTATCCTTGAATTCGGCACCGAGGTAGTGACCAGCGCCGACGGATCCATATCCGCTTTGCTGGGCGCGTCGCCAGGGGCGTCAACGTCCGTTTCTATTATGCTGAATCTGCTTCAGCGGTGTTTTGCGGGGAACATGCGTTCAGCAGAATGGAGTAGCCGGCTGAAGGATATGATCCCTTCTTACGGGCAATCCATTGCTACTGACGAACAGCTTGCCAGCGAAATCCGTGAGCGGACAGCCGGTATCCTGGAACTGCATGACGACGGCGTGCTGGTCTGAGACGTTATAAATTTAAAATTCTTTTTTGCAGCATAGGCTTAATCACTATATTTGCAGTCCAAAACGGGGGATTAGCTCAGCTGGCTAGAGCGTTTGCATGGCATGCAAAAGGTCATCGGTTCGACTCCGATATTCTCCACTCTCCGTAAAGCGGCTTTTTGAAGCCGCTTTTTTTCGTTTAAAGGCACTCTTGTTATTTTCAAGTTCTTCACAAATCCTGTTGGATAAGCCAATCCTTACCGGAACAATAAGCGGTGGACAAAGATTATAAAAACAGTAGGGTTAAAAAAATATCATCATAGAAAATGAAAAAAAGCAGGTAATGTCACACGTTGATAGTGAGGATAAAAAGCCGGTGGCAGGCACTACATCTGCCTGTTAAGCAGGGTTTGCCGATTGCAGTATAGGGATGTTTTATTATCTTTAGCCGGATTCGTTGAACTAAAATTATTCCGATTCATGCTTGTAGCTGTACTTTCAGGGTTTATTGCTGCGTTGTTATATATTCCGTTCGGAAAGTGGCTGAAAGGAAGGCTGGCGGTTGCCCCGGCATTGCTGCCGGCTGCCCTCTTTGCTTATTTTCTCAGTCTGTTGCCGGCGGTGAGTGCCGGCAAGGAACTGGTATCTTATACACCCTGGGTGCCTTCCCTGGGGGTTGATCTCAGTTTTCGTTTGGATGGCCTTTCACTGCTGTTTGCCTTGCTGATTACCGGTATCGGTACCCTGGTATTCCTGTACGCTGCACCTTATCTGAAAGGGCATCGGTACCTCGACCGGTTTTACGCCTACCTGTGTATGTTTATGGCCGCTATGCTGGGGTTGGTATTATCAGACAATGTGTTGCTGCTGTTTGTGTTCTGGGAGCTGACCAGTATCAGTTCCTTCTTCCTGATCGGCTTTAATAACGATAATAGAGCGTCACGAAAAAGCGCTATTCTGGCACTCGCCATTACCGGTGGTGGTGGTTTTCTGC
>CAZJKM010000030.1:0-27245 GCA_964546645.1 uncultured Sphingobacteriaceae bacterium | reverse complement strand
GGGAAGCCATGAATTTTTCGCAATTACTGGCCCATAAATTCCGTAACCTGCATGCCATGTTGCAATCCCTGATCCGACCGGTTGTATTTGACGGGCAACAACCCTTCAGTATCCGGGTATTTCCCGTCAATAATCCGGAAAATACGTTCAGCTACCGCGACGAAATCAATACGCTGGTTTTTTCGCTCCGAACCCGTGATTTTGGTATTATTGCCTGCCTGCAGGATAACGGGGCATCACAGACGTATCACCAGGAAGTACTCCGGATGGTGGAAAATCAGCGTCTGCATCCCATTCAGTTTGAAGAATTATGCGCACGCTTTTTTTATTCCGCTTACCTGTTTAACCGTTTACCGGAATATACGATTGCTGATACCGGGACAACGGTTTTTGTGGAGCCGATGCCGCTCCATGCCATCAGCAGCAAACCGGTATTTGACCCGTGGCAGGCAAAAACCTACGGGCAGGTACTGGAAAATTTCTGGAAACCCTGGGGTTTTACTCTGTTTGAGATTATACGTAACCCACAACACCCCCTGTCGTTCATCCATGATCAGCAGGGCCGCTTTATGCCGGCCGAAACGATTTCACTACCCCTGCAGTAGTCGTTAATTGGCCGGTGTTTTGTAATTTCGCACCTTAAATCCGAAGAAATGAGAATCCTCATTATATGTTTGCTTTTATCGGTGTTTACACTGCCTGCCGCAGGGCAGAAACAGCCTTATCACTATATACGGATCAGCACCGGCAAGGGCGACTGCGTGGTACGGCTATACAACGAAACTCCTGAACACCGGGACAACTTTCTCCGGCTGGTCAAAGAGAAATACTATGATGACCTGTTGTTCCATCGTGTTATCGAACAGTTCATGATCCAGGGTGGTGACCCCGACTCGAAAAATGCACCTTTCGGTAAACGGCTGGGAGAGGGTGGCCCTGACTACCGGGTAACTGCCGAATTTAACGACAGCCTTTTCCATAAAAAAGGAGCCTTAGCCGCCGCACGTGACAACAATCCCGAAAAGGCATCCAGCGCCTCCCAGTTCTACCTGGTGCAGGGCCGTGTATTTACGGACGGCGGCCTGGACAGCCTGGAACAGCTACGCCTGGGTGGACGGAAGATCCCTGCCTGGCAGCGGGAAGTATACAAAACAATCGGTGGTGTACCGCACCTCGACCAGCTTTATACCGTATTCGGCGAGGTTGTAAAAAGTCTGCCAACAGTGGACAGTATTGCTGCCGTTGAAACAGACCAGTACGATCGTCCGCTGCTGGACATCCCGATGCGGATGGAAATCCTTAAAAGGGGAGAGCGACGGATATTGGAGCGGGAGCTGGCTGGTTTACCTCCCCGCAATAACCTGTTTGACCGTATCGGCGATTTTCTGAGGGGAGAGCGGTAACGGATTTTCAGGTCAGTACCCTATCCGATCCTCAAATCAAATAACTACCTTTGCGCACTATGGCTGAGGAAAAAGCATTGAATTTCCTGGAGGAAATTATTGAAGAAGATATACGTACCGGAAAACACAACGGCAGGGTATTGACACGGTTCCCTCCGGAGCCGAACGGCTACCTGCACATCGGACACGCAAAGTCCATTTGCCTCAATTTCGGACTGGCAAAAAGATACAACGGCGAAACCAATCTGCGATTTGACGATACCAACCCCGTAACAGAGAGTACAGAATACGTTGAGAGCATAAAAAACGACATCCGGTGGCTCGGTTTTACATGGGCGCGGGAGCTGTATACATCGGACTACTTTGAAACACTGTACGAATATGCAGTGACGCTGATAAAAAAAGGCCTCGCCTACGTAGACGATAGTACTTCTGAAGAGATTGCAGCAGCAAAAGGTACACCAACCGAGCCGGGTACCCCTACACCTTACCGGGACCGCAGTATAGCAGAGAACCTGCAACTGTTTGCGGAGATGCGGGCCGGGAAGTATCCGGACGGCGCAAAGGTCCTACGGGCCAAAATTGACCTGGCCAGCCCGAACATGCACCTGCGTGACCCATTATTGTATCGCATTAAACACGCCCATCACCACCGTACGGGTAACAGCTGGTGTATGTACCCCATGTATGATTTCGCCCACGGGCAAAGCGACTCCATAGAGAAAATAACCCATTCGATCTGTACGCTGGAATTTATTCCGCACCGGCCCTTATATGACTGGCTGATTGAAAATATTGACATATTCCCATCCCGGCAATATGAATTTGCCCGTCTCAATATGACCTACACCGTGATGAGCAAGCGCCGTTTGTTGCAGCTGGTGAATGAAGGACACGTGGATGGCTGGGATGATCCGCGCATGCCGACTATCAGCGCCTTGCGCCGCCGGGGCTACACCCCTGCAAGTATCCGTAATTTTGCGGAGCGCGTGGGAGTTGCCAAACGGGAGAACATGATTGATGTGGGCCTGCTTGAATTCTGTATCCGGGAAGACCTGAACAAAACCGCCTGGCGCCGTATGGCGGTGCTGGATCCTGTCAGACTGGTGATCACTAACTATCCGGAAGGACAGGTTGAGATGCTGACGGGCGAAAATAACCCCGAAGCCGAGGACGGTGAAGGAAGCCGCGATATCCCCTTCAGCCGTGAACTCTGGATCGAACGGGAAGATTTTATGGAAATTCCTCCAAAAAAATTCTTCCGGTTAGGGCCCGGCCTCTCTGTCCGGCTAAAACACGCCTATATTGTGACCTGTGACGATTTCATAAAGGACGAAAATGGGCAGGTTACAGAGATACGTTGTACCTATATCCCTGCCTCCAAAAGCGGGGAAGATACCAGCGGTATCCATGTGAAGGGAACCATACACTGGGTAAGTATCCCGCATGCTGAAAAAGTGGAAGTACGCTTATATGACCGCCTGTTTAATGTAGAGAATCCGGCCGCAACGGATGGTGACTTCAAAAGCACCTTAAACCCGGATAGCCTGCAAATTACAGAAGCTTATATAGAACCGGACCTGAAGCGGGCGGAACCCGGAAAGGGATACCAGTTTATCCGGAAAGGGTATTTCACACTGGATACCCATTCCGTACCGGGAAGGCTGGTGTTTAACCGCACCGTTGGGTTGCGGGATACGTGGGCAAAGGAAGCAAAGAAATCATAACTTCTTTTTGAGATATAGATTATACACCACGGCTTTGGCAAACTCCGTCCATTCATCATTGAGCACCGCATCGGGCAGATAATGCCGTTTAAAGGCAATGATAGCAGCAGACGGATTACTACTGATGTCGTACCCAATGATCATTAATCCGTCCATCGGATTAAAGGAAGGCGGTGGCGGCGTCAGTTCAGCATCATACCACATTCCGAACCCGCGTTCAGCCAATCTTTTCCATGGGAAATTAACATCCGGATCTATTTTTCGCCCGGGAGCAATATCATTGTGCCCGATGAAGTTTTCACCGGGTATCCGGTAAGCGGTTTTAAGGGTGTCAAGCAAGGTCAGTAAACTGTTCAGCTGTGCTTCGGAATAGGGGTCTTTCCCATTGTTATCAAGCTCAATACCCAATGAAATACTATTCATATCCGTCACACCTCCCCATTTGCTGCGACCTGCGTGCCAGGCGCGTAAATAATCACTCAGCATCTGATAAAGACGGCCGTCTTTACCGATGACATAATGGGCACTGACTTCCGTATGTGGCAGCGTAAAGGTACGCAGGGTTTGTTCGATACTGTCCTGTCCGGTGTGGTGAATAATAACATAATTGGGCCGGCGCAGCCCGAAATGAATGGCTCCCACCCATTCGGGAGCGTGCCTTGCATCCTCAACAAGGGTATCAGGCGACGGTGCAATCCCTGGGGTCACTACCGGCGGCGGCAGCGGTCTGGCAATCTCTGCAACCACCTCTTCCACGTGTTGCCGGTGAACTTTATTGGTTTCAGCATATCTTTTCTTCGCTGCACAGCCATTCATCACCAACATGGCAAAGAGCAGACTATATAATGCATCCTGATAAGATATAACCATCTTGCTTTTATCTGGGGAATCGATAGGTAATGCCCAAAGCCATCGTCTGGCTGGTTTGTATCTTGTTATTGGGCTGGCCCTCGAACATCATATTCTCATCATACAGCATAATACCACTTAACGTTACATTAATAACGCGCGATACACGGGCCGTGAGGGTTGCATCCAGCCGGTGGCTGGCCTTTTTCATGTCTTTATAGTTCGCAAAAAAAGCATAACGGCTTTTCAGGTTGAAGTTGGGACGCAAATTCCGGTCCAGGTTCCCTACCAGCTGAAAAGCCAGTTCGTTCCGGAAATTCTTTCCGGGTTCTATCCCGAATGCTCCCTTCTCCCCTACAATATTATCATCCAAAACAAATGTTTGCCGTGCCGTGCCGGTACCAAACCGGAGAGAGAACGTGTTGTCCGGCTTAAATTCAATCCCCAGTGACTCCGTGAGGTAACCGGGTGACATGAAACGGGAAATGGTGTCGGTGATGATCTCCTTACCGTCAGCATCTTTTCCATACCTGTAGCCGAAATCAAACTGTGACTCAAAGGTCAGCGAGGTAAACACCGACCAGCTTTTGGACATCTTCAAAGAAAACTTGTTATCCCAGAATATACGGTCATTGTTCTTCCGCGGAAGCTGGCCTTTGTTTTTAAGCTTACCATACTTCAGATCAAACTCGCTCACGAAGTTTCGGTTATCTTTGGTAAAATCTGCTTTATGGTTAAATATGGTTCCGAAAGCAATGGAGTTGACCCCTCCGTTATTCCAGTTATCACTGAAAGACGCCTGGTTTGCATTGATCCCGAACGTCGTCCAATGCCGCCAATAATTCACCCGCAGATCAAGATCAGCGGCTGGTATATGTACCTGTTTAATGGTTTGTCCGGCCTCTTTAACCGGTAACGCATCTTTAGGCGGAGTTTGCCGCAGTTCATCCAGGTTGTCCTGTTGTCCGTACAAACTTGCGGATAGGAGTATCAAAAAACAAAATAAGTGTATACGCTGCTTCATATTTTCTGCAAAATAGGGAAAAATACCTCTTATAAACAAAAATCGCCATAGCAATAACGGTGCCTTAATCTGATTCCGGGTTTTTTTTGAAAGTTGTATCCCGCGGCAGGCGGGGGACACGGTGTGCGGCGGGGTCCCTGCGGTATCGCTGGAAACTTTGCTTAATGTAATAAGCAAGGTTATAATCAGACACAGAAAGAACAAAATAGTACGATGGACGATACTGAAACATAAAATCTTCCAGGTACTTATCATCGATACCGGTTACACTTTTAACGAGGGTCTTCGTATAGCGGTAGTCAATCACTGCATTCCGGTAGTCACGTTCAATGATCTCCTGCAGAAAGCGGGCGTTCCGGCCTTCACGGCTGATCAACGCGTAAAGGGCATCAATACTGAGCCCGGCCCCGGTCGGCCCTGTTGAAAGGAGAGAGCCGGGAGTCCCTTTACGATAAGCAGTACGATAATCCCGCTTTTTTTGCTCCAGATCCCGCGCCGGGTTGCGAGGCCCCATCACGCTTACTTCCTTAAGCCAGATAGATGAGCGCTCCAGCCTGAAATAAACTGTTTTTGCCGGGGGAACCACCAATGTATCCGGATAATATCCTTCTGCAGCCGCGATGAGCACGTCACCCGGTTTTGCCGTCAGCCTGAACTCTCCTTTTAAATTATTATAGGCCCCTTCATCATTGGCCGTATTATAAACATAGGTCTTGGAAACCCGCTGGCCGGTTTGTGCATCGTAAACGATACCTTCTATTTGTGCCTGCACATACGCGGTGGAACAGTACATCAGTATGCTTAATGCAACAACAATATAGCGCAGCCTTTTCAACAGGGTAAAGCTACGCACCGCATGCACATATTCAAAGGACTTTGACAGATTTTAACAATTATTGTTGTCGTTGCTACTTCGATACCAGCAATAGCTGCCCAACCAGGATATGCTCCTCCTGCAGGCTGTTCAGTGTTTTCAGTTCGTCAACCGTCAGCCCATATGTTTTACTGATGCTGAAAGCCGTTTCACCGGCTTTTACTTCATGTATGCGCATTTTTACCGGTGGTTTTGCTTCTGCCTTTTCAGGTTCTTCAGCTACATGCTGTTGTATAGCAACGAGTACCTTTTCTTCCCGCTGTTGTTTCCGTCCCGGAGTTTCAGGACGGTCGTACCGGTACAGCTCATACCGCTCAATCAGATCGATGAGGAGATCTGCGTAACGGGGATTCGTGGCATAGCCAGCCCGTTTAAGTCCCTGTGCCCAGCCTTTGTAGTCATCCTTATTCAGCTCAAAAAGTGCGGCATATCGCTTGCGTAATAAAAACTGAGAGTGGTCACGGAATGATTCTTCCGGATTATTGTATGAACGGAAACAGTCGTCTGTGCTGTCATCGTCTTTCAGCACGTACCGCCCCTTCCAATCGCCGGCACATTTGATACCGAAGTGATTATTGGCCTGCAGGGCAAGGGCGCTGTTCCCATTGCCTGATTCAAGCAATGCCTGCGCCAGCTTGATACTCGCCGGAATACCATACTGGTCCATTTCAGCGATAGCAATATCCTTATAGTTATCAATGTAGTTCTGGGCGCTGGTACTTGTTCGGGGCAGGGTATTGTGGATTACCGGAGGACGGCTGTCCTTTCCTTTGGCCGGACCCGATGACTGCAATACCCGCTGTTTGGGTAAACACCCTCCCAATAACAGGAGCACGGAAAACAGTACGCACACTTTCTTCATCATCGGCTGCTAAAATACCAATTTTTGCCCGATTTGAAGCGTTGAGGATGTAAGCCCGTTTTTTTTCATAATGTCCCGTACAGAGGTTCCGTGTTGCCTGGCAAGATATGAAAGTGTATCGCCCCGCCGAACCGAATAAGTCTCCGCCGGCTTGTCCGATTGCGTGGCAGCAGTATCATCAGTGGCGCCGGCCGGCCGGCCATCGTATTCATGCAGCCGATATTTTTCAATCGTGGCGATCACTTTCGATGCCCAGGAGCCGCTATGGGCATATCCTCCACGTGCAATTCCTCTTGTCCAGGCCCGGTAATCATGAGGTGCACATTGGTCAAACAAACCACTGAATGCCGTTCGGGATTGCAGGAGGTTGATAAAATCCAGATAGGATGCTTCCACCGATTCGTATCCTTTATACGCCGAGCGGACCACATTGCTGTTATTTTTACCTTTGATGCCAAAGTGGTTGTTCAGGTATCGTGCTACTTTACTGTTCCCGTTTGCACTTTCATGCATGGCGATGGCCAATATAACGCTGGCGGGCAGGCCGTATTCCTGCATAAATGCAATCGCTTTATCTTTATTGGTTTCGATGTACGATGCAGGCGTGTACTGCGCCCAGGCAGAACCGACCAGCCATACACCGCAAAGAACTAAAAAGGTCCGGTGGATGATTCTTCGCGGAAGTGTTGCTTTCGGCATCATCTGTTGGATGTTCTTCATCATATGTTGTTATATTTTGCTGCACCGTCCTTTGCAGATCTGGTATCAATGGTGCCCGAATTTACACTTTTCTGATAAAAAACAACCCATCACGAACGGGAAGAATAAGCTTTTCAACCCGTTGATCGGCGGTAATAGATTCATTTAACGCTGCAATCGCTGCGGTCTGTTTATCGCCCGCAGGTGTCAGTACCTTACCCTTCCATAATACATTATCGATGAGGATAACTCCGCCTGTCCTTACACGATCGATCACCAGGTCGTAATAGCGTTGGTTATTTTGTTTATCGGCATCGATAAAAACAAGGTCAAAAGTATCCGTAAGTGTGGGGATCACTTCCGTTGCATCACCGATATGATACCGGATGTTTCCGGCATAGGCTGACTGCCTGAAATAAGCATGGACGCGCTCTTCCCGCTCGTCATCAATATCAATCGTATGGATAACCCCTCCCTCCGCTAACCCTTCGGCGAGGCATAACGTTGCATAACCGGTAAAGGTGCCTATTTCCAGTATGCAGCGGGGAGCAACCAGTTTACTGATGAGGCTTAACAACCGTCCCTGATAATGTCCCGACAGCATGTGCGGGCGGGTTTCTTTCAGGTGGGTTTCCCGGTTGATCACCGAAGCAAGGTCCGGTTCCGGATCCGCATGTCTTTCCAGATAGGTTGTCAGCAAATCATTTAACAGCTCCATTGTGCCAAATGTAATGAATCGTTTTAATTACGCTGTACCTGTTCCATGTATGATTGCAACAGGATAACCGCCGAAATACTGTCAATCAGGCCCTTTTCCTGTCTCCTGGCTTTTTTCAGACCACTGCCTGCGATCGTCGCTGAAGCCATTTTGGAAGTGAAGCGCTCATCGATTGTAACAACATCAATAGCAGGGAAGTGCCTTTTTAACCGGCGGACAAAACCTTTCACATGTGGTGCCGATTGGGAATCACTCCCGTCCAGCTGCCGCGGCATCCCAACCACAAACCGCTCCACTGCTTCACCGGACAAGTAATCGGTGAGAAACTCCTTTATCCGGTCAGGATGCACCGTGGTCAGTGAGGTAGCGATAATCTGCAACGGATCCGTCACCGCAATACCTACCCGTTTGGTGCCATAGTCGAATGCCATTATCCGCATATCATTATAATGTTATATTTGTCGTTGGATGTCATCACAAAGGTAGACATTAGGTGAGATTATGCAATTTAAAGATATTATCGGCCAGCAAACTGTCAAACAACACCTGATCAGCACCGTTAAGGAAAGCCGGATCAGCCACGCACAACTGTTCCTGGGACCGGAGGGGAGTGCTGGTCTTTCATTGGCAATTGCCTATGCCCAATACATCAACTGCGAACAAAAGTCAGCTGATGACAGCTGTGGCAGTTGTGCCTCCTGCCGTAAATACCAGAAGCTGATACACCCCGACCTCCACTTTTCCTATCCGTTTTTTGCAAAACATAAAGAGGATACGGCTGCCGACTATATGGATGAATGGCGTAAATGCCTGTTAAACAATCCATACATGGATCTGGAAAGCTGGAGAAGCCAGCTCGACACGGAAAACAAGCAGGCCAATATCAATATTGCCGAAGCCCACCATATCATCAAGAAACTAAGCCTGAAAGCCTTTGAGGCTGAATATAAGGTATTGATACTATGGCTGCCGGAATACCTGGAAACGCAGGCAAACGCCTTACTGAAACTGATCGAGGAACCTCCTTCCAAAACACTGTTCCTGCTGGTAGCAGTCAACCCGGACAGGCTGCTTCCAACACTGATATCCCGCACACAATTAATTAAAATACAACGATATAGTCATGAAGAAATTGCCGGATATTTACAGAAGCATTACCCTGCTGGCGCGGACCAGGCCGCACAGGCTGCCCTGATCAGTGATGGCAACATACAACGTGCCATTGCGCTGCTAACGGAAGAAAGTAACGAATATTTCGACCTCCTGATACAATGGCTTCGCTTCTGTGTGACAGATTCCGGTCTGTCCCTAATCACCTTTTCTGATGACAGGTTAGCAAAACTGGGGCGTGAAAATCAAAAAAGCCTGCTGTTATATACCATCGGTATCATCCGCCAGGTATTGCTTATGAAAGAAAATGTGATGGAACTGGTCAGGCTGACCGGAACCGAGCATACTTTTGCGGAAAAATTCAGCTCACTTTACACCACAGAGCAGTTGGAACAAAGCGTGACCGTCTTTGAACAGGCCTTTTACCATGTGGAACGTAATGCAAACAGTAAAATATTATTTTTAGATGTATCTTTGCAATTAGTGTTAATTTTCAAATACGCAACGTTCCGCCAACAGGCGGACTCATTATATACATGATATGGGGTGTAACAGCTGCTCATCCGGGGGATGTGCTCCCGCTGGTTGCCAGAGCAATGGCTCTTGTATGACCAACGGATGTAATAAATTAGATGTGTACGACTGGCTGAGCAACATGGATCTGCCGTCAAATTATAAACCATTTGACATTGTTGAAGTACGATTCAAGGGCTCCCGGAAAGATTTCTACATCAATACCGACAACCTATACCTGGAAATGGGAGAAATGGTCGTCGTGGAAACAGCCACAGGAGGGTATGATGTAGGCAATGTGTCACTCACCGGCGAACTGGTACGACTACAACTGAAAAAAAACAGAGCCAGTACGGATACCGTTTCAAAGAAGATCTACCGCAAAGCCACTCCCGGCGATGTGGAAAAATGGAAAGCGGCCAAGGCCCTGGAATGGGAAACCATGCACCAGGCCCGCAAACTGGCGCTGAGTCTGGGCCTGTCCATGAAGCTGAGCGATGTGGATTACCAGGGCGATAAAACCAAAGCCACTTTTTATTATACCGCTGACGGAAGGGTCGATTTCAGGGAACTGATCAAAAGAATGGCCGAAGCTTTCCGGATCCGCATTGAGATGAGGCAGATAGGCATGCGGCAGGAGGCAAGCCGCCTGGGAGGGATCGGATCCTGCGGGCGGGAGTTATGCTGTTCAACCTGGCTGACAGACTTCAAGACGGTTTCTACCTCGGCAGCCCGCTACCAGAATCTTTCACTCAACACCCTGAAACTGGCGGGGCAGTGCGGTAAGCTGAAATGCTGCCTGAACTATGAATTGGACACCTATTTGGACGCGCTCAAGGACATTCCGGCTGATATTGAGCGCATTGAGACGACAAAAGGTATGGCACGGCTTCAGAAAACAGATATTTTCAAAAAGCTGATGTGGTTCAGTTATCCCGGCGATGAAAACTGGGTAGCATTGAGTACCGACCGGGTGAAAGAGTTGTTTGAGCTGAATAAGGATGGAGTAAAGCCGGATGACCTGCACGATGTAAAAGTCGTGAGCGGGGCTGCCCTCCCTCCCAAAGTACCGGATTACGAGAACGTGGTTGGCCAGGACAGCCTTACAAGGCTTGACAACCAGAAGGGCTCCCGGAGCGGCAAACGCAACAAGAAGCGCAGGAAGCCGGAGTCAGCAACCAAAGAAGCACAGCCTGAGAAAAAAACAGAACCGGCAACTGAAAAGCAGGGGAATACAGAGAAAAAACAGCCAAAAAACGGGGGTGGAAGCAGAAAACGTGGCGGTCGCGGCCGGAACCCGGGAACAGAGCAGAAACCAGGAAAGCAGGAATGAGCAGCAGGGGCTTTTTTTCGGGCCTGATGGTTATTGGTTTGCTAATCAGCACAGGAGCCTGTACAGATCGTGCGATCATTGACCAAAACCTGCCGGTTGACCGGCAAAGCTGGAAGTATACTGACAAAATCACTATTGCGGTGCCCGTTCGCGATACAACAACGGCTTACAATCTCTTCGTGAATTTGCGGCATACCGCTTCTTATCCCTATGCCAATATTTATCTGCTCATTCACCAACAATACCCTTCAGGTCGCCTGACGACCATACGTAAAGAAATAACCCTGGCGAATGCGGACGGGCGGTGGCTCGGCACAGGATCCGGCAACCTGTACCATTTACAGGATCTTTTTGCCAGGGAATATCATTTCACAGATACCGGTACCTACCTGTTCAGCTTTGAACAGCACATGCGGGAAAACCCGTTACAGGGTATCAGTGATGTAGGGCTCCGCATCGAACCTGTTCCGGTAAACAGGTAAGGCACCTGTTGCCTGCACACGTCACAGCACCGAAACTGCTCTTTCTTCGTCGAGATACACTGACTGGTAGTCCGCGGAATTTCCATGGATGTAAAGTACGGTTCCATCTTTTACAACGTCGATGATCCGGTTAGTCAGCCCACTTGGTACAGCCGGACAACCGTGGCTGCGCCCTAATCTGCCGAGCCCGGTAATTGCCTGCTGACTGACATAGGAAGCCCCGTGAACAACAATCGCCCGTTCACGTGCTTTGTGATTATACCCCTGGTCCATCCCATCTAACCGTAATGAACGGCCATGTTTACCGTAATATACTTCTCCGGTGACATAAAATCCAAGACTGCTTTGATGGGAATTACTAACATTTGAGAAGTGGGTTGCCATATCCCCGCCACTCCCCTGCCCGTGCGCCACCCACGTATGCAGCAACAATTCCTGCCGGTGCAGATCAATGATCCACAACCGTTTCTTTTTGCTGGAAATGGCAAAATCCGCCACTGATAAAACAGATGAGGAGGCGTCTATCTTTCCGGCTGCTTTTAAATTCAGAAAGCCCGTATACGCCTTTCTGAACACCTCTGCGTCTAAACCGGTCCGCTCTAATCCGCTTAGCAGGTAACACTCCTGAACAGCAGCAGCCAGTAAACCTACGGCTCCGGCATACTCATCAGCAGTATGCGTGACGGAGTTATTTTCTGTAGTTAACCTGTTCTGTCCGCCATATCCGGTCACAGCTTTTCCGCTTAGGGTGATGATGGAGACGACGATCAGGCCCATGATGAGCAGCCCCGCACTTTTCTTCCAATTCATTTATAGACGTTTACGTGATTATTGCTTCCTGTCAATTATACGGAATAACATTTCCGCTCCATGCCAATATAATAATTTTGATTACTGTTAAACAATCAAATGTGATGAAGGATTGTGGTTTAAAAAAGCCTACAAATATAGATAATCAGATTCAACTTTCCGATCTTTGTATAAAAATAAAGCATATCGGCGATGTTCACCTTGACTACAGATAACAACCGGGAATTGATGGCTGTCTGCATTAAACAGATAAAATGCTATATTGTGAGCGATCTTGGATATTAGCTGGGCGGAATGAACGGAAAGGGTTTAAAAAGGGTTTACAACATATTTAATCCACGGAAAGGCAAAGAAAATCGCAGGCAGGAGTTTGTAAAAATTTTACTGCTGCTGACGATTTTATGTTTACTATCTGTTTACACAAATGCCCAGATAACCGTTCGCGGGACAGTACGGGATGTAACAACCAACCAACCGCTGGCTTATGTAACAATTATTGCTGAAAATACGGGAATCGGTGGTTCCACGAATGGAAAAGGTGAATTTGAGCTCTCTGTTCCGCATCAGGGAGTCACACTGCGTTTTTCATTAATGGGTTACGGGCCAGTCAGAAAAGCCATTGACCACACACATAGCGATACGCTTACCGTATGGCTGTCTGAATTAAGCGAAACACTCGACGAAGTTGAAGTGCATATAGGGAAAAGAAGATACCGTAACCGGGATAATCCTGCCGTCGACCTGATCCGTGAAGCCATCGCCCATAAAGAGAAAAACAGAATTTCTACGTATCGTCATATTTCCTATGAAGAATATGATAAAATTCAATTAACCCTCCGCGATGTCCCGAAGTTGCTTACCAACAGTCCGTTGCTGAAACGGTATCAATTTGCTTTCGAACATACAGGCACGGATTCAGCGGGTGGCAGGACTTTGTTGCCGGTATACCTGGAAGAACAACTTACAACAAAATACCGTTCCGCTAACCCGGCAAAACAGAAAGATATCGTAAACGCCCGGAAAAAAGTTGAATTTGATGATCGTTATATCCAGAACCATAATATTGAAGCTTTCCTCCGGTTTCTGTACCGGGATATGGACATCTATGATAACGACATCCTGATACTGGCTAAGCCTTTCCTGAGCCCGGTAGCTCCGACAGCTCCCCTTTTTTATAAGTATTATATAACCGACACCCTGGCCCGTGGTACTGACTCTGCAGCTGTTTCATTGTCATTTGAGCCCCGCAACCCAACAGACCGGCTGTTCCGTGGAAAAATAAGCATCAGTCTTGATGGCAACTACGCCGTCACCTTCGCAGCACTGAGTCTCGGCAAAGAAGCTAATCTGAACTGGGTGAACGGGCTTACGATTGACTTTACCTTCCGGAAGCACACGAACGGACGGTACTTACCCTCCCGGATTGACAATCACGTATCATTTGGATTAAGCGACGGCATTCGTGGCGCACTGGGATGGCGAACCATATTATTCCGGAAGTACGATACGGTTACCGGCATTCCGGATAGTCTCCTTTCCGGCCAGCAGGTCGTGCATCACGAAAATGGCAAAGAAGGAATACGTTATCTGGAGAAAAACCGACCGGAGCCCTTGTCTGCAATGGAGGCAAATACCTATAAAAATATAGACAGCCTGCAACGCATGAAGTCGTTTAACCGGCTGCTGGAATGGGCTACTTTTGCAGCGATCGGATACAAACACATCGGGCCGCTGGAGCTTGGACCTCTTGAATATAGCTATAGCAGGAACCCGGTGGAAGGGGACAGGGTCCGTTTCGGTGGGCGAACGACTTCTCAGTTAAGCAAGCAGTTTTATGGAGAAGGATACGGGGCATATGGTTTCGGGGACAGGCAGATGAAGTTTCTGCTGAGCGGAGCCCTCTCACTCGTCAACAGGCCAATCGGACACTACCCGGCCAATTACCTGCAGGCACGGGTACAACGCGATCTCACCACGCCCGGCAATGTGCTGGAATTTGTAAATGGTGATAGTTTTACCGGTCTCTTCAGGGACAATAGCCGTGCACGCTGGCTCAGAAACGAGCTGTACAGCCTGGAACATTTTTATGAATTCGGCAACCATGTACGGTTGGAAACCCGCGTTTCAAACCTGCGGCAGGCAGGTACATCCACGTTGAATTTTATACAGTCCTCACCAGCTGCCGATACCGTCTCCGGCATACAAACTTCGGAAATAGGTGTTACCTGGAGATGGGCGCCGGGAGAGCTCTTCTTTCAGCGCAACCTGAAACGAACCGCTACCCCAAACGGGGCTCCTGTATTTTCTTTACAATATGACATCGGTGTGAAAGGGCTCGCCGGCGGACAGTATGACTATCACAAACTGAAGCTTTCGGCATTTCAGCGGTTTTTTCTCTCACAATTAGGGTTTGCTGATATCTCGCTCAGCGGAGGACACATCTGGGGAACGGTGCCGTTTCCGCTTCTCGAAATTCCAACTGCTGACCAGACCTATCTCGTTACCCCCAATTCCTATAACCTGATGAATGATCTGGAGTTCATCAGCGATAAATATATTACCCTGAGGGTTGATCAGCGCTTTCAGGGTTTCTTCCTGAATAAAGTTCCCCTCCTCAATAAACTCGGAATGCGGGAACTGGTCCGTTTCAAACTTCTTTACGGAGGTCTGCGCACAGAGAACCGGCCAGAGAACAACCCTTCACTTCTCCTTTTTCCCCTTGACCGGGAAGGCCGGACGGCTACTTTTTCATTAGAGAAACAACCCTATATGGAAATCAGCCTTGGCCTTGAGAACATTTTAAATATTATTCGGTTGGAATATATACACCGCTTGTCGTATCTTGACCATCCTGATATAAGACGACAGGGGCTTCGCTTCAGCGTCGCGTTTGACTTCTGAGCAACTCTTTACAGGACAAAATTAAACCAGCCGGATATGAAACTGGAATATATAACCACTGAACGCACGGGCTTCGGCCTGACGATTGCCATAAACAGAGAACAAAAGCTGAATGCGCTGAATAAAACGGTACTGCATGAACTGCACATCGTTATCACGGACGCCATCGCCGATGCTGAAATAAAGGGTGTTATTATCACTGGTGCCGGGTCCAAAGCTTTTGTGGCAGGAGCTGATATTGCCGAGTTTGCCCGGTTCGATCAGGAGCAGGGCCGGCTGCTGGCTGCCGAGGCCCAGCGCAATGTTTTTGACCTGATCCACCACGCGCCGAAACCCTTTATTGCCGCGATAAACGGTTATGCGTTGGGCGGAGGGCTGGAACTGGCCCTTGCGTGTCACTTGAGGATTGCGGCTGATACCTCAAAAATGGGATTGCCCGAAGTAACATTAGGATTGATTCCGGGTTATGGCGGCACTCAACGCCTGACCCAGCTTGTCGGACGAGGCAGAGCGCTCGAAATGATATTGACAGGCGAAATGATTACAGCCCAGCAAGCACTGCAATACGGGCTTGTGAATGATATTACTACGGGAGATCAGTTATTGAACCGGGCTCAGGCGATACTGACGGTGATGGCAACGCGCTCGCCAAAGGCAATTGCAGCCGCTATCAGGGCCGTTAATGCCGGTTTGACAGAAACGGGATTTGCAGAAGAAATTAACGCATTCTCCGGTTGTTTTGGTTCAGACGACTTTAAAGAAGGCGTCACTGCTTTCCTGGCGAAAAGAAAGCCGCAGTTTTAAATCAGTCAGTTTATTTTTACTGTTATGCTACCCTCCATATTTACCCAGAAAGAGCGAAATACCATTACGCTGATTATCCTGATCATCCTGGGAGGAATCCTTATTTACGCGGTAAGAGGGATCATCGGTGCTTTATTAAGCACCCTGGTTATGTACACCATTTTCCGCCCGGTTAATATCTACCTGGTTGAGCGGCTGAAATGGCGAAGACCGTTAGCAGCTGTAGGGATTATTATCGCGTCCTTTTTCATCATTGTGCTGCCATTTCTCGGAGTGGGAAGTATGCTGTTGAATAAAGCGGTTGAGCTTCAGAAAAACCCGGAGTGGATAGCGAATATCGTAGACCGGATTAATCAGTATGCAGGCGATAAGTTCGGGAAACCCGACCTTATCCAGGAACAGCTTGAGAATATGATGAGCTATGTGGGGAAGTTATTCACCTCATTGGTAAGCGGCGCAGCAGGTTTATTTCTGGACATCACCGTTATGTACTTTTTGCTTTATTTCATTTTTGTCGGTTACAGGGGTTTTGAACAAGGTTTGCTTCGCTATTCACCCTTCCGTACGGAGAATGCGATGCGTTTCGGGCATGAACTTCGCAACATCACCTATTCAAATGTGCTTGGCCAGACACTGATTGCGATTGTTCAGGGCGCTTCTTTATCTTTGGGTTACGTCATTTTTGGATTAGACGACCCGCTATTCTGGGGGGTTATTTGCGCCATACTTGCATTTATTCCGCTGTTAGGCCCACCCCTGATTTTCGTGCCGGCAGCCATTATAGCGATTGCCCAGGGAAATAATGTAGCCGGCATCGGCATTTTGTTATACGGGTTTATTATCGTCATCAACATCGATAATGTATTACGACTGGTTATTGCCAAAAAACTGGGTGATATTCATCCGATCATTACGGTGGTTGGTGTGATTATTGGTATACCATTGTTTGGTGTAATGGGATTAGTGTATGGCCCCCTTTTACTGTCATATTTTCTGATCACGGTCCGTATATATGAAGCAAACAAATTAAAGGACTCCAGAATGCCGGATACCTGACACAATTTGCTTCTTTGGCAAACTGTTTGCTTATAAGTTTTATGGTAAAATAATAAGATGGCTATCAAACCATCCAAAGAAAAATTTGTTACTTTTTTAAATTGAATAACGATGAATGATAACGCGAAAGTAGTAGCGGCTTTACTGGCCGGACTGGCTGCAGGTGCAGCCCTGGGAATTCTGTTTGCTCCTGAAAAAGGCTCTGAAACCCGTGATAAACTGAATGATTCACTGAAAGACCTGGGTGATGCCATCCGTGAACGCACCGCAGAGCAGATAGAACAGCTGACGGATTTAAAGGATAAGGTTGTTGCAACCATCAAAACGAAAATCAGCAAAGGAGAAAGTGTTGTAGAAGAAGCAATTGAAGAACATGCCTGAATTTAAAGATAGGTAACGGATATGGAAGGGTTTTGTTCCATATCCGTTGGCAAATTATTGTATGGAAGAAAAAAAATTTTCTCTTAAAGGGGTTTTCCAAAAAATAAAAGAATACCTGACTACCAGGCAGCGGTTAATAATGCTGACCCTCGCGGAACGGGGTGCAAGATTGATTGCCAGTCTTTTTACAGATATTATCCGCGTTATATTAGCCTTATTTGTAGTTTTCTTTTTCAGTATGGCCCTTGGGTTTTATCTGAGTGAATTACTGAACAGCCACGCATTAGGGTTTTTCATTACCGGAACGATCTTTATCCTGCTTATCGCAGTCGTTTCCATATTGGGCAGCCGCATTGAACGCAGTGTTACCAATATCTCAATCAGAAAGCTTTTTAAAAAATGGAACGATGCCGATGAAGAAAAATAAAATCAACAATTTAACAGAGCTCAGGGCAGAAATCCTCCGGCTGAAAACCTTTCAGAAAGAACAGGAGAACTACCTCAGCGACCAATACCGGCTTCTGGAACAAAAAGTGGAAGCTCCGTTTAAGTTTATCAGTGGCCTGTTCTCATGGCTACCGGGCTATTCCTTTATACCAGGCTCCACAAACGTGAAAGCAGGCGAGGACTGGATAACCAGATCCCTGCGGCTTGGCCTGCCCTACGTATTGAATAAGTTCTTATTCAGAAAAGCCGGTATCGTCAAAAAATTGTTGGTGACCATTTTATCACAACAGGCAGCGGGGGCATTGAATAAAGACCGGATCTCAGGGCTGATATCAAAGATTAGTGAACTGATCCGTCCGAAGACTAAGCGAAAGAATACGGCACATCAGGACTACGGTATTCCTCCGGACAGTGAAACCTATTAGGAGACACGCTTCCCTTCTACGGGTATCCTTGTTGTTGTTTAATACCCCAGAGACAAAAAGTCCTGATACGCGAGTTTGATCCCTTCTTCCAGCGGTGTATGGTGCCTCCAACCCATAGCATGCAGCTTACTGACATCCATTAGCTTGCGGGGTGTCCCGTCCGGCTTTGAGGTATCAAAAACCAATTTCCCCCGGTATCCGACAATCCGTTGTATGATCCCGGCCAGTTCCCTGATACTCAGGTCTTCACCTGTGCCAATATTGATCATTTCCTCCTCGTTGTAGGTCTGCATCAGGAAAAGACAGGCATCAGCCAGATCGTCTGCAAAAAGGAATTCACGCAATGGCGTACCGGTTCCCCATATGGCTACTTCCGGTAACTGTTTTAGTTTTGCCTCGTGGAACTTTCGGAGCAGGCCCGGCAGCACATGTGAGTTTTCCGGATGGTAGTTATCGTTATAACCATACAGATTGGTCGGCATTACAGAAATGAAGTTACATCCGTATTGCATACGGAATGCTTCACATAATTTAATTCCTGCTATTTTGGCAATAGCATACGGCTCATTAGTTGGCTCCAGTTGGCCCGAGAGTAAATATTCTTCTTTCAGTGGCTGGGGTGCCAGTTTGGGATAAATACAACTTGATCCTAAGAATAATAATTTCCGTACCCCCTGCTGATGTGCCTGATGGATGACATTGTTTTGTATGGACAGATTATCATACAGAAAGTCAGCCCGGTAGGTGTTATTTGCCACAATACCCCCTACTTTTGCGGCTGCAAGGAACACATATTCAGGCTTTTCCGCTTCAAAAAAGCGGATAACCTGTTGCTGATCTCTCAGGTCCAGTTCTGAAGAATTTCTAAACACCAGATGGTGGAACCCATCCGCTTCCAATCGTCGCAAAATTGCTGAACCAACCATGCCACGATGCCCTGCAATGTATATTTTCGCGTCTTTTTCCACCGTCAATTTTCTGAGAGACCAAAGATAAGGTTATTTTTGCCCACTATGGGAAAAGATAAATTGCGAAAATTTGCTGAACTGGCAACTTTTAAAAATACATTTGAACTGGAAGCCGGAAGAGCAATGAAAGGTTGTTGGGCTACACAACATTTTCGCAATACCAATCCATTGGTGCTGGAGCTTGCCTGCGGCAAAGGAGAGTATACCATTGGACAGGCACGACTTTTTCCGGATAAAAACTTCATCGGGATTGATTACAAAGGTAACCGGATATGGAGAGGGGCAAAAACGGCTCTTGAAGAACAGCTGAACAATGTAGCCTTTTTACGCATACAGATCGATAACCTCACCGAATATTTTGCTGAAGGGGAAGTTTCAGAAATATGGATTACCTTCCCTGATCCGCAACCCCAAAAGAGCCGGGAGAAGAAACGCCTGACGTCACCCGCCTTTCTGGACCGTTACCGGAAAATACTCAAAGCCGGTTCTTCCATCCACCTGAAAACCGACAACGACGGATTGTTTGCCTATACTGTTCAAACCGTTACAGAAAAGGGAATGAAAATCGGGGTACAGACAGAAGATGTATACCGATCGGAATATCAAAGCGACGTCTTGGCTATAAAAACTTACTACGAGCAAAAATACCTGACGCACGGTAAAAATATCAATTACCTGCAATGGGAGGTATCACCCTGATTTTCCGGGCAGCTACTCCATCGCAGGGTATGCCTTTATGCCAACCTAAAATAACCGGTAACCAACACCCAGGGACCACAAACCAAGCTTCTGCGGAAAGGAATGGTTTTTACTCAGGTCACTCAGGGCCTGCTCGTAGCGCAGGTCTACCCGGAGTTTACTGATGTCGAGTCCGACACCTCCCGTTACAGCCCATGCAGCATTTTCATAATCACTGACATCTGTGACGTTGCTCAACGCATCGCCCAATCCTTTATCGACCACAAACGACACGACCGGGCCGGCCTGAATCCGAAAACCTACCGGCCCCAAACCGATGCGTGTACCCAACAACAGCGGTAAATCAAGGCTGGTAAAAGTTGCTGTTGCCGTTGCTGTATTGCCCCCGGATTCCTGAAAAGCCGCTTCCGTGCTTTTACCGGTGAAATACAACTCCGGCTGAAAGTGAACACCGGCGCCTCCCACCCTGGCCCATACACCAGCCTGGTAACCTGTGCGGGTACTTTTATCCAGCCACTGGCCTTCCTTTTTTAAGGATGAAAAATTCAACGCCCCTTTTAATCCCAGCTGAAAGGTGGGTAGTAACTGTGCAGAGACAACTGTTATGGAGAGCGTAGCAATAATAGATAATATGAGCTTTTTCATGATTACGTACTTTAGCAATTTTGTCTGATGATATAACGAATAATCACAAACATATGTTTGTTCATTCCACGAACAAAATTCGCGCCTAAAATATTTTCGTTGTTCCTGCTTTTTTGCTATTTTTGCTAAAAACAGATCATATGCCAAGCATTCATTTAAGCGAGTCAGACTGGAATATCCTTAAACTGAAACTCCAGCGGAAATACAATCACCTGAATGAGGCAGACCTGTACTATGAGCCCGGAGAAGAAGATGCACTGATCGATCGTTTAGCCAAACGCATTCACAGAGACCGGAATTATGTACTTTTCACCCTTCGGAAAGGTCTTGCCGATTTAAGCAGTAACCGTTTGTAGGCTGTCTTTCTTTTTCCTTGTTCTTAATTTTGTATCTTAGTGGCTGTATCGTAGCATGATGGCCATGACTGACAGACATAAACTTCGCAAATCTGCCCCGTGGATAGCGGCATGCATTCTTTTATTACTTTTCTCTGCATCGGGTCCTGTTAAGGAGGACCTGTTTAAGATTAGCAAGAATCTTGATATCTTTTCCATGCTTTACCGGCAGGTCAGTCTGCATTACGTGGATACGCTGGATCCGGACAAACTGATTAAATCAGGCATTGACGCCATGCTGGATGACCTGGATCCTTATACAGAATACGTAGGGGAAAGCGATATTGAAAATTATAAACTGAAATATGTGAACACACATTACGGAGGGATTGGGGCAACCGTCTTCTCCCGTGATAACCGCATCTTTATCTCTGAACCATTCGTCGGCTACCCCGCTCAGAAAGCCGGACTTAAAGCGGGTGACGAGATTATCCGCGTTGATGATATCGTTGTATCCGGCAAGTCGACCTCAGAAGTCAGCAACCTTCTTAAAGGAGCAAGGAATACATCTGTTAAACTGACTATCAGGCATCCTTCTGATCATCAGCCGAGAGAATTATCGCTGCTGCGTGACGATATCCGGCAGCCCAATGTATCCTATTCAGGCCGTATCGGTAATGGAATAGGATATATTAAGCTGGACAAATTCCTGGAAAAGGCTTCCAACGAAGTACATCAGGCCCTTCTGTCATTACAAAAAGAAGGAGAACTCACCGGCGTTATTCTGGATTTACGAAACAATGGGGGCGGCATTCTGCAGGAAGCAGTCAGCATTGTCAATTTATTCGTACAGCAAGGGGAAATCGTTGTGAGTCAGCAAGGCAAAAACAACCTGAAGCAACACGTCTATCGGACAACCAGCCGGCCTGTCGCCGCAGACATTCCAATCGTCGTCCTTATCGACAACCGTTCGGCCTCTGCTTCGGAGATTGTGGCAGGAGCTATCCAGGATCTGGACCGGGGGGTTATTATAGGACACCGAAGCTTTGGCAAGGGACTGGTACAGCAAACATTCACGCTTCCTTATAATAACCTGGTTAAAATAACGGTAGCCAAATATTATACCCCTTCAGGAAGATGTATCCAATCACTGGATTATGCGCACCGTGACGACCAGGGCAATGCGTCAAGAATGAACGACTCTCTCATCAGTGAATATAAGACCAGGGGAGGAAGGCTGGTATATGACGGCAGCGGGATCTATCCGGATATCCCTGTTCAGGTCCGTCCTTATAGTCCTGTTACCCGGAGCCTCATAAACCGTTTTCTTATTTTTGATTATGCTACCCATTTCCGCACCGTACATGAACGGGTTGCTCCCGCGTCCGGGTTCAGGGTTACTGAAGCACAGTACCTGGATTTTATACACTATCTGGCCGATAAGAATTTTGACTATAAAACACGCACGGAGCAACTTATCGGACAGTTAAGCCGGGAAGCTGAATCAGAAAAAAAGCCGGATACCGTGCTCGCTGCCATCGTCCGGCTTGCAGCATTGGTATCAGCAAATAAAGAACACGACCTGGAGATACATAAAGAGGAAATAAAAAAGGTACTCGGCGACGAGATCGTATCCCGGTATTACTATCAGAAAGGCCGGATCATCCATAATCAGCAGCATGATCCGGTTTTAAGGGAGGCCATACAACTGCTGACCTCCGGGAAACAAAAGTACCTGGCTGTTCTTTCAGGAGAAGACAGCTTCCACACGATCGGCAAACCTGACTTTTTACTGGCGCATTCAAGTGAAGACTGAAGGCGGGTAGCGTCGTCCATGGATTCCCCTATCAGCCAAACGGTGCTTATTGCCGATAAGCAATTCCCATGTTCTGCAGCATAAAGGCCCACTTATCCGCCTGCTCTTCAATGATTTTGTCCGTCGGTTTACCTGCACCATGCCCTGCCTTTGTTTCAATGCGGATCAGGACCGGGGCATCACCCGCATGGCATTCCTGTAAACGGGCCGCAAACTTAAAGGAGTGGGCCGGCACGACCCGGTCATCATGGTCGGCTGTGGTAACCATAGTAGCCGGATAAGCTGCTCCCTGTTTCAGGGCGTGGTAAGGTGAATACCTGTACAAATAGTCGAACATCTCCCTGGATTCGGAAGAGGTACCATAATCAAATGCCCATCCGGCCCCTGCTGTAAACTTATCGTAGCGCAGCATATCCAATACACCAACGGCGGGCAACGCCACGCTGAACAATTCGGGCCGCTGTGTCATGCAGGCCCCTACCAGGAGCCCTCCGTTGGATCCGCCGGCAATAGCCAGCTTTTCCGGGGATGTATATTGCTCGTTTATTAAATATTCAGCTGCCGCGATAAAATCATCAAACACATTTTGCTTCTGCATCTTTGTCCCAGCCAGGTGCCATTTTTCACCGTACTCACCACCACCCCGCAGATTAGCCACTGCAAAAATACCACCCTGCTCTAACAGGATGATATTCGATGTACTGAAAGAAGGTGTTAAACTTATATTGAACCCCCCATAACCATAAAGCAGGGTAGGATTCGAACCATCCGGCTTCAACCCTTTTTTATACGTCATGATCATCGGGATACGGGTGCCGTCCTTTGACGTATAGAATACCTGCTTCGATTCAAAATTGTCCGGATTGAAATCGACGCCTGATTTTTTATATACCTCGGACGCACCGGATGCCATATCATACCGGAGAATTGTCGGAGGATATACATAAGACGTAAAGGAATAGTAAAGGTCTTTATCCTCCGCTTTTGCAGAAAAGCCACCTGCGGAACCTACACCGGGAAGCTCCACGGTCCGCACCGTATTCCCCTTAAAGTCAAACTGCCTCACCAGTGAAGTAGCATCTTTCAGGTAATGTGCAAACAGGTACCCCCCTCCGGTTGCAACGTCCAGCACCTGCTCTGTTTCGGGAATCAGGTCTTTCCAGTTTGCAGGCGCAGGATCCGTAGCGGATACCTGCACCAGCCGGTAGTTAGGAGCATCCAGGTTGGTATGGATGAACAATGTTTCACCGTTATTACCGATTACATGATGGTTTTTCTCAAAATTGCCCACAACATTAACCACCGGCATCCCTGGTTTCTGCAGATCCTGTATGTACAATTCATTCCCGCTGGTCGTATTTGCTGCTGAAATGACCAGGAATCGTTCATCTTCCGTTACCCCGGCCTGAATATAACGCCTGGGGGTAGCCGGTCCTCCGAAGATCAGTTCGTCCTGGCTCTGCGGTGTTTCCAGTTTGTGGAAGAAAAGTTTATGCTGGTCAGTAAGGCCTGACAACGCACTGCCTTCCTTCGGTTTTTCATAACTGCTATAATAAAAGCCCTCGTTCCCTTTCCATGCCAGGCCGGAGAACTTCACATCAATCAACGTATCCCCTACCTGCTTTTTATCAGCAGTTCCGATAACAATGACTTTTCTCCAGTCAGAACCGCCTTCTGATACCTGGTAGGCCGCCAGGCTTCCATCTTTACTGAAGGCGATACCGGCTAATGAGGTGGTGCCGTCAGCAGAGAACTTATTGGGGTCAAGAAAAACTTCAGCATCATCGCTACCCTTCTGCCTGTACAACACATACTGATTCTGCAGACCGTCATTCTTATAAAAATAAGTATACGCTCCTTCCCTGAACGGGGCTGAGAATTTTTCATAGTTCCAAAGCCGGGTCAGCCGTTCTTTGATCATACTACGGAATGGTATCTGAGATAGATAGTCATTGGTTACTTTATTCTGCTCAGATACCCAAGCCTTCGTCGCAGCAGAAGTATCATTCTCCAGCCAACGGTACGGATCGCTGACGGCTACATCAAAATACAGGTCGGTTACGTCTTCTTTTTGTGTGTCGGGATAAGGCGTGAGTTTCATATTCATAGCGGGTTCAATGGCTTTATGACGGCCGTCGCATCCTGCAAATACGGCTGCTGCTAAAAAAGTAATTATTCTTTTCTGCATATTCCTAAAGGTTAACGGGCACAAAGCTACTGGTTTTAATTAAAAAAGAACAGTTGTTACATTTACCGTAACCCTCTGTAACAGAAATGTGTCACCCTGAAATCACCCCTTTGGGGATCCACCTGCATTACAATCCTGCATAAATTTTGTTTTATTTTTTTGCTCAATACAGATATTCTTATAGCTTTGCATTGCTTTAATCCGCACGGCAAATCAGCGGAGTTGTAATTAATCAGATTTTAATGTTTCATCAAAATCGTTTTTAATGAAAAGTATTGCATTGATAGCATGTATGCTATTTGCTTTCCTATTTGCTGAAGCACAGTCCCAAACCCAATCAGCCGAGCCGGCTGACCCGGATAATTTAGCCAAAGAATACTTTTCCCAGATAATGGGCGTAGCAGTTTCCGCCACCACGAATACCAAGCTCTACCAGTTTGTTTATGAATGGATAGGTACTCCTTACCGGTTAGGGGGAAGCACGAAGAAAGGCATAGACTGCTCAAAATTTGCCTACGAACTATATGAAAAAGTATTCAATACCACACTGGGACATAATTCACGCAATATCTATACACAGGTTGACCCGATCAAAAAAGACGAGCTGAAGCCGGGGGACTTGGTATTTTTTAAAATACGCAGCAGGAATATTACCCATGTGGGGGTCTATATCGGCGACAATAAGTTTGCACATGCCTCGTCCAGCCGGGGAGTCATGATCAGCAATTTGGATGAAGCATATTGGAAGCGTTATTATTTTAACGGGGGGCGTATGCTCGCGGCCAATATCTCAGAAGAAGCTGCCCCGATGGATTGAGAAATAAAAAACATAGATTTGTATAACAAAATCAGAAAGGAGGCTTCTTCAATAGCCTCTTTTTTGTTTACAGTCCGGCAAAAATGTGCAGGACTGGATTGGGGTATGATCACATATTATTTACAATTCCATACGATTGATTTATGTCAACATCAAAAAGGATTTTAATACTTGATAAAGAACACATTCAAAAGAAAACCACGCGGATTGCCTACCAGATACTGGAAGACAATTTTGATGAGCAGGAACTGGTATTGGCAGGAATTGCAGACAGGGGTTATATTTTTGCACAGCGTTTAAAGGCCGTCCTTGAGGAAATTTCATCCGTCAGAGTCGTTTTGATCAGAATCACATTGGACAAAGAAGGACCGTCCCTTGACGCGACTACCGATCTCCCCGTCGCCGAGGCTGCGAACAAAGTGGTTATTCTTGTTGACGATGTATTGAACAGCGGAAGGACACTTGCCTATGGCCTGGGTGTATTTCTGAATGTATCCCTGAAAAAGCTACGCACAGCTGTCCTCATCGACCGCAGCCACCACAAATTTCCTGTCTTCAGCGATTTTTCCGGACTACGCCTATCCACTATTTTAAAAGAGCATGTAATGGTCGGACTCAGTGAACTCGACGGCACGGATGGTGCCTGGCTTTCATAAGGTCAGGTATTGCTCTTGTTCTTGTTAGTTTTGCCCGATCTTCAACACCATGCCGGGTCTGATATGATTGTTGTCAAGGTCGTTATATGCCTTTAGAGCAGAAACCGTTACCCCTTTATACCGGCTCGCAATAGTTGATAGCGTGTCCCCACTCTTTACGGTGTATGTAACATGAGCCATCTGTTTGGTTTGTTCTGTTTTACCGTTGGGAGCAGCCAACTCGTCCTGCAGAATTTTTAAGCGTTGCCCCGGAACGATCACATTGTTGCGCCTGATATTATTCCAGGCTCTCAGGTCCTGAATTTCAACCCGGTATCTTTTAGCTATACTCCCCAGGTTTTCTCCCCGTTTAACACGGTGATAGATAACGTCGGCAACAGGTTCCTGCACATTTGCGGCCTCCATCACCCTGAATTCCGCACCATCCTCAGTCTGGCCATTCAGAACAGCATACAGGCTTGCATAGGCCGACTTCTCAACCTGGGGCAGGATCAGTCTTTTGGGGGCTTCAGGAGAACCGTTGACAAGCCCTTTTTTGTAAGCCGGATTTAACTGTGCTAACCGTTCTACATCTACCGACAATGCATTGGCAATACCAATAAATGGCACCTGTTTATCAACAAATATGGTTTCCGTCGGTATCATCTCCTGCCGGACATCGGGCACGAGCCCCAGTTGTTCGTAGTTAGTCAGCACATAGGTC
>CAZJKM010000029.1:0-27392 GCA_964546645.1 uncultured Sphingobacteriaceae bacterium | reverse complement strand
GCCAGTCCGGCTTCGGCTCCCTCCAGGATGCATACTTTATCAATAAATTCGGTTACCGTAGGATTGGAGTACCGGGAATAAACATTTCCTTCTTCCTCCTCAGCAAAAAGAGCCCTGCCCTGTTCCGCACTGTCGAATACAAAGCTGGAAGTGAGATATAGGGGAGCGGCATGCTCCCGGAAATGGGAACGTTCACTCTGTTGGCGTATCAGTCGGGTTTGTTCTTTCATTATTCAAATGTATAAACACATTTAATTTGCGTCGCAAAAGTACACAAAGCGACAATCTTACGGTAATTTTTCCCGATATTTTACAAGTGCCCCGCCAGGAACCGGCCGGTGTACGACCGCTCACAGGCAGCCAGGTCTTCCGGTGTTCCCGAAAATACCAGTTCACCGCCGCGCTCTCCACCTTCGGGCCCGATATCAATCACCCAGTCGGCACTTTTAATGACATCCATGTTATGTTCGATCACCAGAATACTATTGCCACGCGCAATGAGTGCATCAAACGATCGCAGCAGCTTTTTTATATCGTGGAAGTGCAGTCCTGTGGTCGGCTCATCAAAAATAAAGAGCGTATTTTTACTGCTACTCCCTTTTACCAGAAACGAAGCCAGCTTGATGCGCTGTGCTTCCCCACCGGACAGCGTGTTGGATGACTGCCCCAGTTTCACATATCCTAAACCTACATCCGCCAGTGGCTGCAGTCTGGCCAGGATCTTCGGCTGGCCGGCAAAAAATGAGAGCGCCTCTTCAATACTGAGTTCCAGCACGTCAGCGACATTTTTCTCGTGATAGGTCACGTCCAGCACATGCTGCTTGAACCGTTTTCCATCGCAGGCCTCGCAGGGCAGGAAGATGTCCGCCATAAACTGCATTTCTATCTTCACTTCGCCCTCTCCCTGGCAGACTTCGCAGCGCCCGCCCTCCACATTAAAGGAAAACGCCGAGGGCTTCAGTCCGGCTGCCTTGGCAGACGATTGTGCACTGTACAGGTTCCGTATCTCGTCCCAGGCTTTTACATACGTAACGGGATTTGATCGCGACGATCGGCCGATCGGATTCTGATCCACCAATTCAACCTGTGTGATGCGGTCCACACTACCCTCCAGGGCGTCAAAAAGCCCCGTCTGCTCACCGGAATAATTTCCTGTGGCTTTTTGCAACGCGGGGTAGAGAATCCGTTTAATCAGCGATGTCTTCCCCGAACCGGAAACACCTGTCACTACCGTAAACACATACAACGGGATCTCAACATGTATTCCTTTCAGGTTATTTTCACGGGCTCCTCTGATACGTATAGCTTCCGACCATTTCCGCCGCTGTGCCGGCACAGCGATGGATTCCATACCGCTGAGATACCGCCCCGTCAGGCTCTGTCTGTCACGCAGGATATGGGTATAACTTCCCGAAAACACCAGTTCGCCGCCGTGGATACCTGCTTCCGGCCCTATGTCGATCAGGTGATCGGCTGCCTGCATCATTTCCTGTTCATGCTCCACGACCAGGACCGTATTGCCAGCGTCCCGCAGAGATTTCAGCACACCGATCAGCCGATGTGTATCCCGCGGGTGCAACCCGATACTGGGTTCATCCAACACATATACCGATCCGACCAGGGCACTGCCCAGGGACGTGGCCAGGCGGATCCGCTGTGATTCCCCGCCAGACAGTGTATTCGACAGGCGGTTCAGGGTAAGATACCCCAGTCCCACATCGGTCAGGAATTGCAGGCGGTTGGTAATTTCCAGCAGCAGGCGCCTGCCAATCTTTTCCGCTGTTTCCGTCAGTTCCAGTGTCCTGAAAAACCGCAGTGCTTCGTCCAGCGGCATCAACACGACATCAGAAATGGATTTCCCGTCTATCCTTACATAAGAAGCATCTTTACGCAGACGGGTGCCTTTGCATTCCTGGCAATCGGTTTTCCCGCGGTACCGCGACAGCATTACCCGGTACTGAATTTTATACGTCTGTTCTTCCAGTTCCTCAAAAAAATCATTCAGCCCCCGGAAGTGCCGGTTGCCGGTCCACAACAGCTCCCTTTGGTCCGGGGTCAGCTCAGCGAACGGCCGGTGGATCGGAAAATCAAACTTATCCGCCACACGGACAAACTTATCGAGCCATGCACCCATCTTTTCCCCGCGCCAGGGAGCGATAGCCCCATCATACACGGAGCGGCTTTTATCAGGTACTACCAGGTCGGCATCTATCCCGATCACTTTTCCGTAGCCTTCACACCGTTTACAGGCACCATAGGGGTTATTAAAACTGAAAAAATTCGGGGACGGTTCTTCAAAGGCCATCCCATCCAGCTCAAACCGGTCACAGAAGAAATGCTCCCGGCCATCCTCTTCCACATAACAATCGCCCCGGCCTTCAAAAAAAGTCGTCTGTACTGAATCTGCGGCGCGGTTCAATGTTTCATCACTATGCGCTACCGTCAGGCGGTCAATCACAATACGGAGTTCCCCGGGCGTAACGGTGTTATTCGCAATGGTTTCGTCCTCCAGCAGCGTTTCTATCTTCCGGAATTCCCCTCCATATACAACCCGCACAAACCCTTTCTGCAGCAATACAGCCAGTTCTTCTTTGAGGCTACGATTATTGTGGGGGTGCAACGGGCTGGTAACTGTCACACTGCGGCCTTCCGGCAGCGAGCCGATGAAATTGACCACATCCGTCACCGTATCTTTCTTTACCTCATTCCCTGACACGGGCGATATGGTTTTGCCAATCCGCGCAAAAAGCAGTTTCAGGTAATCATATATCTCTGTGGATGTCCCCACTGTCGACCGCGGGTTACTGGTGATCACACGCTGTTCGATGGCGATAGCCGGAGCAATGCCCTGTATATAGTCCACTTCCGGCTTATGCATCCGCCCCATAAACTGCCGTGCATAGGACGACAGGCTTTCCACATAGCGGCGCTGCCCTTCGGCGTACAGGGTATCAAAGGCCAGGGACGACTTACCCGAACCAGACATTCCCGTGATCACCACCAGCTTGTTTTTGGGTATCTGGACATCTATATTTTTTAAATTGTGTACGCGTGCTCCTTTGATCAGGATGTGCGTTTTGGGACTGAACTCTTGCTGCTTACTCATGTAAGGATGTCTGGTATTAAGGGAATGCAAAGGTACACAATAATCCTGACAATTTTAGCAAACCGGACGGATACCCCGTTCAGGATAAGCGGTCTGAAATTTTGACATCCTTTCTTTGCTTTTCTGAAAAAAAATCCTTTGCTTTGAATAAAAATCAGTCAACTGCACATATTTAAACTTCGGAGGAGCGCTATACGATAAGACAACTACCTGATCAGCATTTTTTAATAACCGTTAAAAGACGTAAGAGCAGCGTAGCATGGAACTACACACGAAGACAGACAATGCACTGGTTCAGTTGTACATTGACGGCCGGGAGGCTGCATTAGAAGAACTGGTTCACCGATATAAATCAAAAATCTACACGTCCCTTTACCTACTGGTAAAAGACAGCTACCTGGCGGAAGATCTTTTCCAGGACACTTTCATTAAGGTGATCAGAACCCTGAAATCAGGCCGGTATAATGACGAGGGCAAATTTCTTCCGTGGGTTCTGCGCATTGCACATAATCTGGTAATTGACTATTATCGGAAAGAAAAGCGTACCCCGGTAATTATCAACAGTGACGGGTTTGATATTTTTGAGGTGCTCCAGTTTTATGACGAAAGTGCCGAAGAGCGGCTGATCCGCGAGCAAACCTACCGGGACCTGCGCAAACTGATCCAATTACTGCCTGACGATCAAAAAGAAGTGCTTATCATGCGCCACTACGGTGACATGAGTTTCAAAGAAATCGCAGACGTTACCCAGGTTAGCATCAACACGGCGTTAGGCCGCATGCGGTATGCACTGAACAACCTCCGCAAGATGATGCAGGTAAAGGAGTTGTCCCTGAAAACCGGCTAACCGGCAAGCCACTCTTTAGCTGCTGATATAGTGCTGGAGCTGGCTGATGGTCTGCTGCTGGTCCTCTATGATGCTCTTCACGGCATCGCCAATCGAAATAATACCGGCCACTTCACCATTCTCCACTACCGGCAAATGCCTGAAGTGCCGCTCCGTCATTAGTTGCATACAATGCTCAATGGTATCCGAAAGTGTAACGGTATGCGGATGGGCCGTCATCACATCACTGAGGGGAGTTTCCCTGGAAGATCTGCCCACCAGGATGATCTTGCGCGCGTAATCCCGTTCGGTGAATATACCTTGCAGCTTTCCGCCCTCTACTACCAGTAGTGCGCTGATATTATTTTCCATCATTACCTGCAGTGCCTCCAGCACCGATAGGGCGCTTGTCACAGAAATAACCCTGGGTGGTTTATTCTGCAGAATGTGTTTTACTGTTTTCATCTCTACACTGAATTGGTTGGGATAAAGATACCAAAAAAAGAAACAGCAAACAACACTGGGAGTGTCAATTACGCGCCGGCAATATTTCAAGGGTATCTACCCGCGTCCCTTTCCGGTCAAACACTTCTATCTGCAGTCGCCGATTGTCGGCTGAAGCCTTCACCAGGGCTGTATTCGCATTTACCAGTACCGGAAAACGATGCTGTGTACCAGTGGTGGCCTGCCTCTTAATATGCCGGTGCAGATGCCCGCTGAGCATGACCTGCGCGCCGGCTTCATTCAGTAGCGGCACAAACTTCCGGATGATTTCCTCCTGTCCGTGCCAGCCGGAAAACGGCGGCATATGACAAATCACCACTTTATAAGGAGCGCTCCGGTATTCCGGACTTTGCAGTGCCCGCTTAAGCCATTCCGCCTGCATACTGCGGTATTCATCCATATTCACAATTCCACTGTACTCAATATCAGCGTCAGGCTTATCCTCGCCGCTGTCCAGCACGACAAAGCATACAGGTCCCCTCCGGACCAAGTAGTAGAGATTTCCATTACCTGCCGGAAAATAGTCAGGAAAAGTACTGGCAAAATTACCTCTCGTTTCATGATTCCCCCTGGCATAATACATCGGCGTTTCGCTGGCGAATAACTTAATTGCCGTATCCATATAGTCGCCAAACAACTGATCCTCGCTTCTGAGGTCATTCGCCATATCGCCGTTAAAAAATACAAGGTCCGTCTTTTTCCAGTCAAGCTGACCCAGCAGGTCCTGCATGAGTTCATTATTTCCGTGGATATCATTGACCATAGCAAACGAAACCTCCTTTTGCGCCGGATTACTGGAAGTGAAGGTCAACGGCCGGGAACGGAAAACCTGCGTCGCAGCCACCCGGCCATACAGTACCCTGGTTCCCTCATGACTAATCACCTCCTGTGAATAGACCCGGTAGCGGTAGGTCGTTCCCGGCTTAAGGTTACGCAGGTGTACGCGGTGCACGTTGGATGTGTTTTTAAAACCGTGGCTAGACGAGAAGTACTTGGGCCGCTCCTCCCGGTAAAAATGGGTACTGTCGTCAGGCGCCAGCTCCACCCAGCTCACCGCATTTTTATTCGTGGTCCAAACAATGTATACCGCCGTATCACAGAGGGCTTGCAGATAGGGCCCGTGCGTAATCTTTATGTCCTGCGATAAGACGGCCGACGGGCTCAGCAGGCATAACCCCGCCAATAACGTTGTTAAAATCTTTCCCATTCAGTACCGTTTACGTTGTAGGCTTTTACCACCTGGCGGGATTCGCCCAGCCCATCGGCCCCAAGTTCCATCACATCACCGGGTTTCAGGTATACCGGTGGGTTAAACCCGAGCCCTACCCCTGCAGGCGTGCCGGTGGAAATAATATCGCCGGGGAGCAGGGTCATGAAACGGCTGACATAGGAAATAAGGTAAGGAACGTTAAAGATGAGGTTTTTGGTGTTCCCGTCCTGAAACGTTTCTCCGTTTACCTTGAGCCACAGCCGGACATTGTTAATATCCTTGATTTCATCGGCGGTCGCCATGAATGGCCCGATGGGTGCAAACGTATCGCAGCCCTTCCCTTTGTCCCAGGTTCCACCGCGTTCCAGCTGGAACTCGCGCTCGGAAACGTCGTTATGCAGTACGTAGCCGGCAATGTAGTGGGTCGCATCCGCTTCTTCCACATACGAGGCGCGTTTGCCGATAACGATCCCGAACTCCACTTCCCAGTCGGTCTTTACAGAATCCCTTGGAATAACCACATCGTCATACGGGCCGGTGATGGACGTCGTGGATTTCATGAAAATAATCGGCTCAGAAGGGATTTTTGCTCCCGTTTCCTCTGCATGGTCTTTATAATTAAGACCGATACAGACAATTTTTGACGGGCGGGCCAGCGGACATCCCAGGCGGGTACCCTCCGACAGCTCGGGTAACTCGGCACGGTGATCAGCAACAAAGCGCTGCAGCCGCTCCAGTCCGTTATTGGCAAAAAAAAGTTCGTTGTAATCCTCTCCGAAAGCACTGGTGTCATAATTTATGCCTTCGATCTGTACGCCGGTTTTTTCGCTGCCGGCAGCGCCGTGTCTGATTAGTTTCATGTAACAAAGGTAGCCAGCTTCGGGGAAACACCGGCAGGATATTATCAGAAAAATCTTAATATTGTCTCATGATTGGAATAACGTCCCGCAATGATTGAACTTTTCCGGAAATATACCCCTGTAAATGTTTTTTTACTGGCAGTAGTAGGGTTTATCCTGTGCATTGGTGCCTTTATTCAGTTACCTGAGGACCTGAACCCTGTACTGTTTGAACCTGCCATCGCCAATTTAACCGGCAATGTTGAACCGGGACTGATCGCTCCGGGCATCAATGTGCTGATTACGCTGCTGCTGACCTTGCTGCAGGCGATCCTCTTCAACCGGATTGTCAACCACTACAACCTGTTTGGGAAGCCGGGTTTTCTGCCAGCTCTGCTCTACATGACTCTGGCCAGTACACTACTGCCTTTCCTGGTGCTTTCACCTGCACTGATCTGTAATTTTCTGCTGATATGGATGACCGATAAGTTCCTCAGCATGCATCGGCGGTCCGAAGTAAAGCCGCTGATGTTTGACCTGGGGCTGATGGTCGCTGTGGGATCCCTGTTCTATTTCCCGTTCGTTACGATGTTTCTGCTGCTCTGGATAGGGCTGCTTATTTTCAGGCCTTTCAACTGGCGGGAATGGGTAGCGGGCCTTGTGGGCTTTATAACCGTGTATTTTGTACTTGGCATTATTTATTTCTGGTTCGACAAGCTGGACGAATTTTATAAAATATGGCTCCCGCTTACGCACTCATTGCCCAGTTCCATTTCCATGGACCTGCATGATTACCTGGTCTTACTGCCATTGGTCATCATACTGGTATTCTTTGTAAATACCCTGCGTATTAATTTTTTTAAAAGTGTGGTTCACATCCGGAAGTCGTTTCAGCTTTTCTTTTTCATGCTGCTGCTTGGGCTATTGTCTTTCTATCTGGCAAGCAAACCGGATGCTTATCATTTTTTGCTGTGTGTCCCTCCCCTTTCAGTATATACGGCGTACTATTTCAACTATGCAACATCACGATGGTTCTATGAAAGCCTGTATCTTATCCTGGTGATTACCATCCTTTATTTCCAGTTCTTTTAGAGCCGGTTTAAAATTATCAGATAAATTTTAAACCGGCTCTTAACCTTTTTTAACAAAAACTACCTGCATCACTGGCAAAATTTAAATAGCTTTGCATGCGCTTTTTTACTGGCTGTATTAAAGCACATACAATCAGACACGGAATAAATGATCGTTCTTTTCAGAAAATATCTCGCAATAATAGCCGTACTGGCCAGCTGCAGCGCAGTGGCTCAGACCAATACCGTTTCGCCCTATTCACAGTTCGGCATCGGTGAACTGCGCGGAGACCAGTTGCCACAATACCGGGCAATGGGAGGTATCAGCACCGGTATACGATATGTAGGTGTTTATCATAATATCAATGTGGAGAACCCGGCTTCCTATGGCAGCATCCGGCTCACCTCCATTGATGTAGGTGCTTTCGGTAACTATACCCAGCTAAGCAAGAACAGCTTATCTGAAAACTCTGCCAGCTTCTCTCTCAGCCATATCAATTTTGCGCTGCCCGTTGCCGGCCGTTCCGCACTGAGTTTCGGATTGATGCCTTACTCGGACCTGGGATTCCGCTATGCCCAGCCGGCTACTATTGATAATGATACAACCCGTATTACGTATGCGTATGCGGGAGAAGGGGGTACCTCCAAGGCGTACCTCGGGTACGGCATACAGCTGGGAAAACATTTCAGCATCGGTGCCAATGTAAACTATATTTTCGGACAACTGAACCACATCCGGTCCACTGAGTACCCGAACCAGGTAGAAGCTTATCATGTCGTCAACGAAAATATCAGTGATGTGCATGGGCTTACTTATAACTATGGCCTCCAGTTTTTCTCAAGAATCAGTAACAAGCTGAATGTTACGGCCGGTTATTCCGGAGAAGCCGGAACCCGACTGAACGTCCGGACGAGAAATGTGGTAACGCGCAAGGCGTCAAGTGTAGCAGACGACGGCGAAAACCTGGCACTGGACACGGTCGATTTTGTGCAAGGACCACGACAACACCTTTCCATGCCAATGAAACACCGGGTTGGATTCAGCCTTGGCAGCAACAAATGGCTGGTCGGTGTCGACGCTCACATCGCCAGATGGAGTGATTTCCGGGTCGGCAATGATAACCCGGGCCTGAAAGACAGTTATGGCCTGGCGGTGGGCGGACAGTATACCCCGAACCTGGCATCCCTGAGTTATTTCGACATGATCGATTACAGGCTGGGCCTGAAATATGATAAAACCTATATCCATATCAACAACCAGGATATTAACCAGGCAGCCCTGACTTTTGGTTTCGGCTTTCCGCTGCTGTCAAAAATGTCAACTGCATTCTATAAAGTAAACTTCTCTGCAGAGCTGGGCCAGCGTGGGACGCTTACTAATAACCTGGTTAAAGAGCGTTATGTCAATATTCACCTGGGCTTTACGCTGAACGACCGCTGGTTTCAGCGATACCGGTACGATTAGCACTGTTTAATCAGACTGCAAATGAAGGTCAGATTATCCATTTATCTATTCGCTCTCATCTCAGGAATGCTCACAGGCGCCTGTGAGAACGACCTGAGAGACGTAGAACGCCTGGCATCCATTGAAGCAGAGGAGCCGGTTGATATTTCGTATGGTGTTACCGTCATTTACAGTGATTCTGCAAAAGTGCAGGCAAAGATGATCGCTCCTGAACTTCGTGATTACAACCGGGAAGAAAACCCTTATTTTGAGCTTCCTAAAGGTATTCTGATCATTTTCTATGATGAAAATCAGAAAGAAACACAACGGGTAACAGCTGAATATGCAATCAGCCGGCAAAAGGAACGTATAACGGAACTGAAGCGGAACGTGGTCGTCACCCGCTCAGATGGCGTTGTCTTTAAATCGGAAGAACTGATATGGAATGAAAATACCGGACGCTTCTACAACACCATCCCCTTTACGATCACCAGGCCGAACGGAGATCTCACAAGCGGCCTGTCTATTGATACGGATCAGGATTTTACCGACGTACGCATTGAACAGCAGACCGGACACGCACAAGTATCAAAAGGTATTTTTACTGATTAACCGGTTTATTTCCAGCAATGTGTTATTTCGGATTTTTCTGCTTTTTATTTTGCAAAAGTTGTATCTTGCGCCCTCATTTTAAATAATGTACTATTAGTTTACGTATACTGTATTTAAATTCAAGATAATCATATAGTTATAAGCAGGTATGGGAATAATGACCTTTTTGCGGAACCGCGCTGGAGTAATCATCGTGGCGATTATTGGTTTAGCAATTGTAGCATTTTTACTGGGGGATGTAATGAATTATGCCAATCCGTTTATGGCCGCCAAACAAAATGAAATCGGCTCCATCGACGGCAATGAAATTGATTACTACACATTCAATGAACAGGTAGAGCGGCTGAGCCAGAATTTCAGCCAGCAGATGGGCGGCTCCCTTAATCCGCAGATGAAAGCATATGCTATTGAGCAGGTGTGGCAGCAGAACGTTTCCATGGTGCTCATGGAAAAAGAACTGAAACGCGTAGGGCTGGAAGTAGGCAGGAACGAGCTGAATGAAGTGGTATCCGGTACAAACCCTTCTCCCACCATTCTCCAGTATTTCGGTAATCCGCAAACAGGGGAACTGAACAGGGAACAACTGGGTGCTTTTATCCGGACAATGAACGAGCAGATCAACACGCCGGAAAGTCAGCAATGGCGGGAATTACTAAAAGGTCTCCGGATGGAACGCTTGCAGCAAAAATATAGTAACCTGCTACAGAACAGCGTGTATGTAACCTCTCTGGAAGCAAACGAAGACTATAACCAGCGCAACCGGCTGGTCAATTTTGAATATGTGCTGCTGGATTATGCCTCTGTACCCGATCAGGACATTCAGTTGAAGGAAGAGGATTACAAGAAGTACTACAACGAAAATAAAGGCGTATTCAAAAATACGGACGAAACCCGTTCCTTTGAATACGTTGTGTTCGATGCGGCTCCCAGTGCACAGGACTCCCTCCTGACACAGGAGACCATCCATAAGCTGGCCGAGGAATTCAGGTCTGCTCCCAACGACTCTTTGTTTGCAACAGTCCATGCAGATACCAAACGGCCACTAATTTACCAGAAACAGGGAGCGTTCACGCCTGCCCTGGACTCTGCGTTATTCAGTGCTCCCAAAGGCGCTCTGGTAGGTCCTGTATATGCTAACGGTGTCTATGAAATTGCGAAAGTGCTGGATACCCGCATCAGCCCGGACTCAGTGACCGCCAGCCACATTCTCATTAACCCGATGGCTGAAGGGGGAGTGGAAAAGGCTCGTGCCAAAGCGGACTCTATCAAAAACTTAGTGGACAAGGGAGCTAATTTCGCAGCACTGGCCATTGAGTTTGGCACAGACGGCACAAGAGAAACCGGTGGAGAATTGGGTACTTTTTCCCGTGGCCAGGGTATGCTTCAGGAGTTTGAAGATGCGGTGTTTGATGCCAGGCCGGGCAGCGTGATCGTTGTAAACTCCCGGGCGGGTGTCCATGTGGTGAAGATCGAACGCCAGAGTGGATCCTCGCGGGTGGTGAGAGCAGCTGTTGTTGACAAGCAGGTCAGGAGCAGCAGCGAAACGCTGCAGGCAGTATACCGGAAAGCTTCTGCTTTCTTCGGATCGGTGAACAATGAAAACTTCCATGAATTGGCTTCAAAAGAGGGCCTTGCTGTATTACAGGCCCAGCATATTACCGCCATGCAAGGCTTTATTCAGCAGCTTGAAAATCCGCGTGAACTGGTACGCTGGGCATTTGGGGCCGAAGTGAATGAACTGACAGATAAGGTGATAGAATTGGATGATAAATACGTGATTGCCCGTCTCACCGGGATCCGCCCGGAAGGTCAGCTACCGCTGAACCTGGTCAAAGCAGATATTGAGCCGATGATCCGGAATCAGGTGAAAGCAGTTCAGCTGACAGCAAAACTGGATGAAGCCGCCGCCGGAGCAAAAGAAATTGCACAGGTCGCCTCGAACGTATCGCGCACAGTGACTCCGGTGGAAAATGTGGTGTTCTCAAACCCTATTATTCCGGGTGTTGCCCAGGAAAATAAAGTAATCGGTACCTTATTCGGCCTGCAGCCGAAGGCACTCTCCAAGCCTGTTGCCGGTACCCAGGGCGTATACGTAGCCCAGGTCACGAGCTTTGTCAATCCAAATGCACCCGAAAACATACCAGCCATGAAACAACAACTGCAACGTACGGCAAGCCAGCAGGCTGCCGGGGCCAGTTTCCGTGTTTTATTAGAAAAGGCTGACATCACAGACAATCGTGTAAAATTTTATTAACCCACGATTGTGTAACTTTGTAGCCGGACGGGTTCATAACCCGGTCCGGCTTTTTAGTTACATGGGAGAACGCTATGGAAGTTCAGGAAAATATCGTCAATAAAGTAGCAATGAGCGGACTGGTCACTTTTGACCTGGCAAGCCTTGCTCCGCGGGAGGAACCGGTGGTTTATGATATCAGTGACCATCTCTATCAGGGCCTCATTCTCCGGGAAAAGGATTTCAGGGAGGTTGTAAAAAGTCATGACTGGAGCCAATACGCCGGTAAAAACGTGGCAATTACCTGTTCTGCAGATGCCATTATACCCACATGGGCATATATGCTGCTTGCCAATAAGCTGGAACCTTACGCCGGTCTGCTCGTTTTTGGCAGCAGCAGCGATCTGGAACTGCTGCATTACGAACGAATGATCTCCGGCCTGGATATGGAGCCCTTCCGTGATCAGCGCGTGGTGGTAAAAGGGTGCGGCGATATCCGGATACCGGAAAGTGCGTTTGTCCTTTTTACGGTACGTTTAAGCCGGGTGGCCAAAAGTATCCTGTATGGAGAACCCTGTTCGACGGTCCCCATCTTTAAACGCAAATCATAATCCGGCATCTTATTTGCGTTTCAAACACATATGATGAGAAGAAAGTTATTGAGCTGCCTCTTTTGGAGCCTGACCGCCGCCCTGCCGTTGTTTGCCCAGCCACTTCCTTACCTGAAACAGCCTGTATTCATCGCGGGCGAGGAATTAAGCTATAAGCTGAAGTACGGATTTATCACCGCGGCAGAGGGTAAACTGGAGGTAAAATATACGGACATGAAATTCAATGGGAAACCGGCGTTCCATCTGAATGCTCACGGACGAACATCCAGTGCGTTCAGTGTTTTCTTTACGGTCGACAACCGTTACGAGTCATATATCGATCAGAAAACATACCTCCCTTACTATTATGCGGAGAATATACGGGAAGGGAAATACAGACGGAACGACAAAGTGCGGTTTTATCAGGACAAACAAAAGATTGAGGGAGCGAAAGGCACCTATACAGGTGCGGAGCAAACGTTCGATCTGCTATCTGCTTATTATTTTGCACGCAACCTGGACCTATCGGGAGTAACCGTCGGAGACTCCTTCAAGCTCACCTACTTCCTCCATGACGAGATAGCTACACTGGGTATTACGTACGAAGGAAAAGAAACCATCAAAACCCCCTTAGGTGAGCTGAGGTGCCTGAAATTCAGTCCCGATATTAAACCGGGACGGATATTCAAAAAAAACAGTAAGTTGTACCTGTGGGTAACGGATGACGGCAACCGTATACCGGTGAGGGCACATGTAGAAATATTGGTCGGTTCCGTTACATTAGAGCTGACAAATGCCATTGGATTAAGACATCCTCTTAACAGATAACAGGATAAGCAGGAGGCAATTATGATGATTGAAGTTGAAAACGTGCTGCTGCACGAAGACTTGCTGAAAGAAGAATTTGTATGTAACCTGAGTAAATGTCACGGGGCTTGTTGTGTGGAAGGGGATGCCGGAGCGCCGTTACATCAGCATGAAACAGTGATACTGAAAGAGATTTACCCGGCCGTAAAGCCCTATATGACACCAAAAGGAATTGAGGCAGTAGAAGAACAGGGCACACACGTTACGGATGCGGATGGCGACCTGACAACCCCCTGTGTGGAGGGGAATAAAGAATGTGCCTATGTATCCTGGGAAAATGGCATTACAAAATGTGCCATTGAAAAAGCCTATGAGGAAGGTAAAATTGCCTGGCAAAAACCCATATCCTGCCATCTGTATCCGATACGCATCACAGCTTACCCGGAGTTTGACGTATTACATTACGATCGCTGGCATATCTGCAGTGCCGCCTGTGCGCTCGGACGTGAACTGAAAGTTCCGGTTTACCGTTTTCTGAAGTCCCCCCTTATCCGGAAATACGGTGAACAGTGGTATCTGGAGCTGGAAAATTCAGTAAATACACTATCCGAAAACATATAACCCGCTGTGTTGTTTATCTACCATCGATAGTTGATTAAACAACACCGTATATGAAAACGAAAATTATCACCTTATCAGTTGTGCTTTTGCTGGCATTCAGCTTTTACAATTCGCCTGCAGCCTATTCGGCTAACCATCCGGCAACAGGAAAACCGGAACTTACGGAAGCCGGAATCGCGGTACGGATCGAACAGATGCGACGACGGGTAGAGGAAATCCGTATGATTGATAAATCAACGCTCACGAAGGAAGAGCGCCAAACATTGAAAAAAGAACTGAAAGAGATGAATAAACAGGCCCGTGCCTGGGGTTCAGGCGGCGTCTATTTATCTGTCGGAGCGATTGTTATTATCCTTTTGGTGCTGATCCTGATCCTTTAAGCGACTGCCGGAAGCTGAAACCCTAAAATTTCAGTATGTTTGTGGCTGAATATAATCAGGGTATACGTACATGCTAACGCTCGATGAGATTAAAACACCGATAGCCGCTCAGCTTGACCTCTTTGAACATAAGTTCAAAGATTCCATGCGAAGTTCTGTTCCCTTACTTGACCGCATTACCCATTATATCGTTAAACGTAAGGGAAAACAGATCCGGCCCATGTTTGTGTTTTTTTCTGCCGGGTTATGTGGAGGAATCACCGAGGCAACACACCGGGGTGCGGCGTTGGTTGAGTTGCTCCATACCGCTACACTGGTACACGACGATGTCGTCGATGACTCTTACCAACGAAGAGGTTTCTTTTCGGTAAATGCTTTATGGAAGAATAAAGTCGCGGTTTTAGTGGGGGATTTTCTCCTGGCCAAAGGGCTTTCCCTTTCTCTCGAAAATAAAGATTTCAGGCTGTTACGCATCGTCTCCAACGCCACGCAGCAAATGGCAGAAGGAGAGCTGCTGCAGATTGAGAAAGCCCGTAGGCTGGATATTGACGAGTCGGTTTACTTTGAGGTTATCCGTCAGAAAACCGCTTCACTGATCGCTTCCTGTTGTGCCTGTGGGGCCGCCTCAGCCAGCGATGAAGAAGACCTCATCACAAAGATGCTGCTGCTTGGTGAGAAAATCGGGATGGCTTTCCAGATCAAAGATGATCTGTTTGACTTCGGAAGCGCGGATGTCGGAAAGCCCCTGGGTATAGACATCAAAGAAAAGAAACTTACATTACCCCTTATCCATGCACTGAACCAATCCTCAAAATCGGAAAAGAGGCATATTATTAACCTTGTTAAAAATCATAATGAGGACAAAGAAAAAGTCAGGGAAGTAATTACTTTTGTACGTGACAGCAAAGGGCTGCCATACGCCACAGAAAAAATGAATACTTTCAGGCAGGAGGCTTTTGATATACTGAAGGATTTCCCGGAAAGCGCGTACAGAACCGGCTTGGAGCAATTAATACGCTTTACTACCGAACGTAAAAAATAACTATGAGTGTTGATTTTCTTTCAAATGAAACCTTATTTTTCGGAGGGTTTCTCCTTTTCATCGTCCTGATGCTTGCCATAGACCTGGGGCTTTTCAGTAAAAGTAACAAGCCGGTGAGCTTTACACAAGCTGGTATTATGACCGCTGTCTGGGTAACATTCGCGCTGACCTTTTATGTGATACTGCGGCTTTGGGGGCATGAATTACACAATATTCAGGACTTTGCCCGACTCGCTGCCATCACCCAAAAACACCTTCATAATATAAAACTGAACCCGTCTGATTTCCTGGGCAGCCTGGAAGTCTACAAACAAAACCTCGCGCTGGAATACCTTACCGGATATGTCATCGAATATGCCCTGTCGGTTGATAATATATTCGTAATTGTACTCATTTTTACTTCTTTCGGGGTCGCCCCCAAACACTATCACCGGGTGCTGGTATGGGGTATTATTGGTGCTATTGTCCTGCGGTTTCTCTTCATTTTTCTCGGGGCGGCACTCATCAGCAAGTTTGGCTGGATCTTATATTTGTTCGGCCTGTTCCTGGTATATACCGGGATCATGATGTTTATAAACCGCGATCAGGAAGAAGATATTGACCCCGAAAATCACAAAGTGGTGCGTCTGGCTTCCCGTTATTTTTCGGTTTACCCGAACTTTGTCGGCGGCAAATTCTTCCATAAGGAAAACGGCCGGAAATACGTCACCCCGCTTTTCCTGGTGTTGCTGGTGATTGAATTTACAGATCTGATCTTTGCTGTAGACTCTATTCCGGCAATTTTTGCCGTTACCAAAGATCCGTACATCGTGTTCTTTTCCAATATATTTGCCATTCTGGGTCTCCGGTCGATGTTTTTCCTATTGGTGAACATTATTCATAAGTTCCACTACCTGAAAACCGGGTTATCATTCCTGCTGGTATTTATCGGTGCCAAAATGCTCCTGCATCACTGGCTGGAAGATTGGGGGTTCACTACTTCTCATTCGCTCATTGTAATCGTGAGTATACTGGTAGTCAGTGTCGTTGCCTCACTGGTATTCCCCAAACAGCAGACTGTACCGCAAACGAAGGCAAAAAAGCCGAAACAGTAAAGGCTACCGGACAAATTAATAACAGAAAGCCCCGGTCTAACATTGTTAAACCGGGGCTTTCTGGCTTTTGGAAGCGTCCTATAGGACTGTTACTTTTTATCGTCCTCTTTCACTTCTTCAAACTCAACATCAGTCACATCATCCGCACCGCCCGCCTGGGGTCCGGCACCCGGTCCGCTTTCCTGGCCGGCAGTGGCATCACCTGCCTCCTGCGCTGCTTTATACATCTCCTCAGAGGCGGCATTCCACGCATTCTGCAATGCGGTCTGGGCAGTCTCAATCGCCGCAAAGTCTTTGGCAGCATGCGCATCTTTTAATTTTTTGAGCTCTGCTTCTATCGGCTCCTTCTTATCGGCTCCAATCTTATCACCGTATTCTTTCAGTTGCTTTTCCGTGGAAAAGATCAACGCATCCGCTGCATTCAGTTTTTCAACTTCCTCTTTCGCTTTTCTGTCTGCGTCCGCATTCGTTTCTGCTTCCCGCTTCATTTTCCCGATTTCTTCCTCCGTAAGGCCGGACGAAGCCTCAATCCGTATTTTCTGCTCCTTACCTGTAGCCTTATCCTTGGCAGACACGTGCAGGATACCGTTGGCATCAATATCAAACGTTACCTCAATCTGCGGTACGCCCCGTGGGGCAGTAGGGATACCATCCAGGTGGAACCGCCCGATCGTACGGTTCTGGCTGGCCATCGGACGCTCTCCCTGTAAGATGTGGATCTCCACAGAAGGCTGATTATCGGATGCCGTCGAGAACACTTCTGACTTTTTGCTGGGGATCGTCGTATTAGACTCAATCAGCTTGGTCATTACACCGCCCATGGTTTCGATACCCAGGGAAAGAGGTGTCACGTCCAATAATAGTACGTCCTTCACTTCACCGGTTAACACACCTCCCTGTATGGCTGCACCAAGAGCAACCACTTCGTCCGGATTCACCCCTTTGGAAGGCTCCTTGCCGAAGAAACTCTTTACCGCGTCCTGTATGGCTGGTATCCGGGTAGAACCACCTACCAGAATAATTTCATCAATATCACTGGTGGAAAGTCCGGCATTTTTTAATGCTGACCTGCAGGGTTCAATCGTACGCTTAATCAGATTATCTGCCAATGATTCAAATTTGGCACGACTTAACGTCCTCACCAAATGCTTCGGCCCGGTATTATCCGCCGTAATATAAGGCAGGTTTATCTCCGTAGAGGAAGTACTTGAGAGCTCGATTTTCGCTTTTTCTGCTGCCTCTTTCAGCCGCTGCAACGCCATCGGGTCCTTGCTGAGGTCCATACCGGCATTCTCATTCTTAAACTCCTCTACCAACCAATCGATCACCACCTGGTCGAAGTCATCACCGCCCAGGTGCGTGTCACCATCGGTGGATTTTACTTCAAATACACCCTCACCCAATTCCAGGACAGAGACGTCGTGTGTACCACCACCGCAGTCAAACACCACAATCTTCATATCTTTATGCACTTTATCAAGTCCATAGGCCAGGGCAGCGGCGGTCGGTTCATTGATAATACGCTTCACCTGCAATCCGGCAATCTCGCCAGCCTCTTTTGTCGCCTGCCGTTGTGCATCATTAAAGTACGCCGGTACCGTAATAACCGCCTCTGTCACTTCCTGCCCGAGGAAGTCCTCCGCCGTTTTCTTCATTTTCTGAAGAACCATGGCTGATATTTCCTGAGGCGTGTACTTCCGGTCGTCTATTTCCACACGCGGTGTATTATTATCCCCTTTTACAACCGCATAAGGTACCCGCTTGACCTCACCAGCCACTTCATTAAAAGTAGTCCCCATAAACCGCTTTATCGAATAAATGGTTTTCCTGGGGTTTGTAATGGCCTGACGCTTGGCCGGATCACCAACCTTGCGTTCACCGTTTTCAACAAATGCCACGATAGAAGGAGTGGTACGCTTTCCTTCGTTATTGGCAATAACAACCGGCTCATTACCTTCCATTACTGCCACACAGGAGTTCGTGGTTCCTAAGTCTATTCCAATAATTTTTGACATATCTGTATTTTCGTTAAATTATTATTCCAGTTATTTAAACCTGCCCCTTATTTTTCGGTTCTGTCAGGAAATATCAATGCCTGTGCCAAGGTTACCATGCTGCGTAAAATAGACTGAAAATCCCGCTACAACGACTGTATCCCCTTAGGGGGCATATGACATTGTGTCATTCTGGCATAATAGCCTGCTGTGTCATACGTAAAACGAAGAAGCCTGCTTACGCATGTTAAGCAGGCTTCTTCGTTTTACGGGCCGGGGTATTTACCCTCCGGCGCTATGCATATGGCTGGTTACTCCTTGTCCGCGTCCTCTTTCCCGCCAACAAGCTCATCCTGCCATTTTTTAAGTTCCTCAAATTTACCTTCCGCAGCAAGCGTAGCCTGCTCCGGCCAGGTATCTGTAACGGCTGTATTGAACTGGTCGCCGGCCTCTGTCAGGACTGCTTTCAATTCTTCCGCAGATTTACCGGACAAACCGGCAAACGAAGTGATACCAGCAGCGCTAAACACCTCGGCTATCTTCGGTCCGATCCCTTCAATTATTGTCAGATCATCCGCCGGTGCCGGGGCCTCTGCCTCCTTCACTGCTTCTTTCGTTTCCGCTGCAGGAGCTGCCGTTACGTCTGATGATTTCTTCTTACCACTGCGGCGGCGGGTGACCTTTTTCTCGGTTTTAGCACCGTCCTTGGTATAAACCTCATTATAGTCCACCAATTCAATAAGCGCCATCTCTGCATTGTCACCCAATCGGTTTTGCAGTTTGATAATGCGTGTATAGCCTCCTGGCCTGCTTGCCACCTTTTCCGAAACTTCCCGGAAAAGAATCGTTACCGACTCTTTATCTTTCAGGTAAGCAAACACCGTCCGCCTGGAATGAGTGGTATCGTTCTTCGACTTGGTTATCAACGGCTCTACATACGTACGCAGTGCTTTTGCCTTAGCAAGGGTGGTGGTAATACGCTTATGTTTAATAAGCGAAGCAGCCATGTTCGCCAATAATGCTTTCCGATGGCTGTCAGTGCGGCCTAAATGATTAATTTTTTTTCCGTGTCTCATTACTTTAAAATTTGTGCATACCGTCCCCGCTTCTGTTTAACTGCGGGGGGAATTATGCAACAGGTCGCTAAAATTTATTCTTGTTATTCTTTTTCTTCGTCCAGTTTGAACTTTGCCAGGTTCATCCCGAATGACAGGCCTTTTGATTTTACTAAGTCCTGTATCTCGGTGAGGGATTTCTTACCAAAGTTACGGAACTTCAGCATGTCGGCCACGTCGTATGATACCAGTTCTGCCAGTGTCCGGATATCAGCTGCCTTCAGGCAGTTAAGCGCCCGTACAGACAAGTCCAGATCCACAAGCTCCGTTTTCAGAACCTTCCGCATATGCAGAATTTCTTCGTCTACTTCTTTTGTTTCTTCCTTCGTTTGTGATTCCAGCATCATGTTTTCATCGGAGAACAGCATAAAATGCTGTATCAGGATCTTCGCAGCCTCTTTAAGAGCATCTTCGGGATGAATAGAACCGTCGGTTGAAATATCCAGTAACAACCGTTCGTAATCCGTCTTTTGTTCAACCCGGTAGTTCTCGATCGTGTATTTTACGTTCTTAATCGGCGTATAAATAGAATCGATCGCGATGGTCCCTAACATACTGTCAGCTACTTTATTCTCCTCCGCATTGACATATCCACGCCCCTTACCTACTGTCAGCTCCACTTCAAGCGTGATAGAAGGCTCCATGTTACAGATAACCAATCCGGGATTCAGTACGGTAAAATTAGAAGAGAATCCGGTGATATCTCCTGCAGAAAAGGTCTCCTGCCCGCTGATCGCAACATAAATTTTCTCGCTGTCGCCGGAATCGCCGGTTTTCTGGAATCGTACCTGTTTTAGGTTAAGTATAATTTCCGTCACGTCTTCCACCACGCCTTTAATCGTGGAAAATTCATGTGATACTCCGGAAAAACGAACAGAAGTAATCGCATAGCCCTCTAACGAGGACAGTAATATACGGCGTAAAGCATTACCAATGGTTACACCGAAACCCGGCTCTAACGGTCGGAATTCAAACGTCCCGTCGAAATCCGTAGATTTCTGCATGATAACTTTATCCGGTTTCTGAAATGCTAAGATTGCCATTTATCTCTTGTTAATTAGTTATTGAAAATAATACTTCCACCACAACAAACACCCTCGCGGGAGGTCAGTCTGTAACGAGTTATTTAGAATATAACTCGACGATTAAGTTTTCCTTTATGTTTTCCGGAATCTCATCACGTGTAGGGAAGTTCAGAAATTTACCGCTAAGCTCGCCAGCGTTCCATTCTAACCAGCTAAACTTATTGATCTTCCTGCCGGCTACACTATTGGTAACCGCCTCCAGTGATTTGGAACGCTCACGCACGGCTATCACATCTCCCGGTCGAAGGCTGTAGGAGGCAATATTAACGACTTCTCCATTTACCGTTATGTGCTTGTGTCCTACCAGTTGGCGGGCAGCGGAACGGGTGGGAGCTATTCCCAGCCGGTAAACGGTATTATCCAGACGGGCCTCCAGAAACTTGAGCAGGTTCTCCCCGGTGATCCCTTCCTTTGAAGATGCTTTATCAAATAAATTAGAGAACTGACGCTCCAGGACACCATACGTATACTTTGCTTTTTGCTTTTCCTGCAGCTGGATCGCATATTCTGATTGCTTTCCTCTGCGTTTCGAAGCGCCGTGCATGCCCGGAGGGTAATTTTTACGCTCCAGCGCTTTGTCGGGGCCAAAAATCGGCTCTCTGAATTTACGGGCAATTTTGGACTTTGGTCCGGTATATCTGGCCATATTTGTTTTCCTTTAAAGTATCATCCGGCCTTCAGCCGGTGAATCTTAGCTTTAAAAATAAATTAACTATAAAATTGATTAAACTCTTCTGCGTTTCGGAGGGCGGCACCCGTTATGCGGCAACGGTGTGATATCCCTGATCGCGGTTACCTCAATACCGGTGGTTTGCAGGGTACGGATAGCGGACTCGCGACCGGCACCAGGCCCTTTTACAAATACTTCCACTTTCCGAAGCCCCAGGTCATGCGCTACCTTACCACAGTCCGTAGCAGCCTGCGAAGCGGCATAAGGTGTATTTTTCTTTGAACCCTTAAAACCCATTTTACCGGCAGACGACCAGGAGATCGCCTGACCCTGCGTATTGGTTAAGGTAATGATGATATTGTTGAAAGTAGCATTAATATGAGCCTGGCCGACAGGCTCAATTACTACAATGCGCTTTTTGGTTACTTTTTTATTCTTAGCCATCGTTACTCTCAGTTATTATTTAGTAGCTTTCTTCTTATTGGCAACCGTCTTACGCTTTCCTTTCCGGGTACGTGAGTTATTCTTCGTGCGCTGTCCGCGTACCGGCAGGTGTTTACGATGACGTAAGCCCCGGTAACAACCAATGTCCATCAGGCGTTTGATGTTCAACTGTACCTCTGAACGCAATGCGCCTTCCACTTTGATCTGATCATTGATGATCGTACGGATTGCCGTCAGCTGCTCATCAGTCCAATCCTGCACTTTCACGTCAAAGCCGATTCCGGCCTCCTGCAATATACGTTGTGCTGTTGACCGGCCTACGCCATAAATGTAGGTAAGCCCGATCTCTCCTCTTTTGTTTCTTGGTAAATCTATACCAGCTATCCTTGCCATATTCTTATTTAGCGATTTTGATAATTACGGTATACGATGTATGATCTCTCGGCAATCTTCAACCGTAACCATTAAATCCAACTTGTTTTAACCCTGACGTTGCTTAAACTTCGGGTTCTTTTTATTGATTACAAAAACTTTTCCTTTTCGGCGTATGATCTTACAATCAGCACTTCTTTTCTTTATGGATGCTCTAACTTTCATCAGAATTAACTTTATTTTTCTTTATCATACCAACGGTGTACGGCATTGCCCGAAGACAACTGCGGACACCGGTTTATTTATACCTGTATGTGATCCTTCCCTTCGACAAATCATATGGAGACATCTCCAGTTTCACGCGGTCTCCCGGCAGGATCTTAATATAATGCATCCTCATCTTACCGGATATATGAGCAATTATTTCATGCCCATTTTCCAGCTCGACCCGGAACATCGCATTCGATAATGCCTCCTTTATTATTCCGTCTTGTTCAATCGAGGCCTGTTTAGCCATATATCTTCTTAATGATTAACACATTACACCTGATTTAAACAGGGATGCAAAGTTAAGAAAAAAAATTTATACTTTATGCTTTTTTATACAGAACTTCTTCAATATACGCAAAAGTAGTCAGTACATCGGCCTTTCCTCTCTTAATTGCCACGGTATGCTCGTAATGAGCAGAAGGTTTGGCATCAACTGTACTAACGGTCCAGCCATCATCCCAGAATCGTACACCTGCCTTTCCCATATTAATCATCGGCTCAATGCAGATAACCATTCCTTCTTCTAATTTGGACCCGGTGCCCCGGCGACCAAAATTCGGCACCTCCGGTTTTTCGTGTACTTTGTATCCTACGCCATGTCCGACCAACTCCCGCACAATTCCGTATTTATACTGCTCAACATGCTGCTGAACAGCAAAAGAAATATCCCCAACCCGACGACCGACGACGGCCTGCTCCACACCAAGATCCAGTGCCTCGCGTGTGACCTGCAATAACTGCTCCACTTCCGCACTTACTTCTCCCACCGCAAAGGTGTAAGCAGAATCACTGACAAACTTATTCAGAACCACTCCTCCGTCTACACTGATAATATCACCTTCCTGAAGCACATACTCTCCGGGGAAACCATGCACCACCTGGTCGTTAACCGATATGCAAAGCGAATACGGAAATCCATTATAATTCAGAAACGCCGGCGTAGCACCGTGGTCGTGGATGTAGTCATAGGCCAGCTTATCCAGTTTGCCTGTCACCAATCCCGGTTTTATTTCTTTGGCAATTTCTCCCAACAGTTTAGAGAGTATCAGCGCACTATCTCTGATCTGCTCTACTTCGTCAGCCGACTTATAATAAATCCTGGACATCTACCTGATCAGATTACCGGTCCTGAAGCACTACCGGCAGCAACCGTAGAGCGGCCTTTCACCCTCCCCGTCTTCATCAACCCATCATAGTGGCGCATCAGCAAATGGCTTTCTATCTGCTGAAGGGTATCCAGCACGACGCCCACCAGAATCAGCAATGATGTACCGCCATAAAAATGTGCGAACTGGCTGTTTACACCAAATAGACTGGCAAAAGCCGGCAAAATGGCAATAATCGCCAGAAAGATGGAACCGGGAAGCGTTATTTTCGAAATAACAGCATCAATATACTGACTGGTTGCAACACCCGGTTTAATGCCCGGAATGAATCCTCCGTTTTTCTTCATGTCATCTGCCATCTGCTGCGGATTCACCATAATAGCCGTATAGAAAAACGTAAAGGCAATGATCAGAAATGCAAATGTCACATTATAAGCCACGGACGTGTAATTACTCAGTGAAGTCAGGAAAGACGACTGCAGGCCTGGGAAGAACTGTACGATCGTCGCCGGGACAAACATGATAGCCTGCGCAAAAATGATCGGCATGACTCCGGCAGAGTTCACCTTTAAGGGTATATACTGACGGACACCACCGTATTGCTTATTTCCAACGATCTTCTTGGCGTATTGAACGGGGATCTTACGTACACCCTGAACCAGCAGGATCGTAAAAATCACGACAAAGAAAAGCGCCACAAACTCAATGATCAGCGGAATGGGTCCTCCTCCGCTGGCTCCCATGCGGGATACCCATTCCTGTATCAGACCACTCGGGAGCTGCGCGATAATACCGATCATGATGATCAGGGAAATACCGTTGCCAATCCCCTTATCCGTGATTTTCTCGCCCAGCCACATCACGAAAATCGTCCCGGCTGTGAGGATAATAGTGGACAGGACGGTAAACATCGGTTCCTCCATCAGTTTCGCATCCGGAGCAATCTGGGAGCGGACATACGCTACTGCCTGCACCAATGTAATGGCAAGTGTCAGGTAGCGCGTAATCTGCGTCATCTTTTTACGGCCGCTTTCTCCTTCCTTCTGCAGTTTTTGGAAATAAGGAACTGCAATACCTAACAGCTGCACGACAATCGAGGCAGATATATAGGGCATTACTCCCAGAGCAAAGATAGCAGCACGCGAAAATGACCCCCCCGCGAACATATTCAATAACCCCAGCAGCCCGTCCTTTGCTTCCTGGCTCAACGCCTCAGGGTTCACACCAGGCAAAACAATATGCGAACCAATCCGGTATATCAACAAAAATAAGAGGGTATTCAGGATACGCGCCCTTAAGTCATCGATCTTCCAGATGTTGGTCAAGGTTGTTATCAGCTTTTTCATTCAGACTAAGTTTTAAGCAGCGTTGACGTTAGTGACTATATTTAAATAACAACAACGGTACCTCCGGCAGCTTCAATCGCCTGTTTTGCTGTTGCGGAAAAAGCATGAGCCTGCACTTCCAGTTTTGCTTTCAGTTCACCGCGGCCCAACACTTTTACCAGGTCTTTTTTAGCTACCAGCCCGTGCTCTTTGAGCGTATTGAAATCAATAGTCGTTAACTTAAACTTATCCGCGAGTCCCTGTAACACATCCAGGTTAACGCTCACGTATTCTACACGATTGATGTTCTTAAAGCCAACTTTAGGGACACGGCGCTGCAGCGGCATCTGGCCTCCTTCAAAACCGATCTTTGTTGAATGGCCCGAGCGTGAGCCGGCACCCTTGTGTCCCCTGGTAGAGGTTCCGCCTCTGCCTGAACCGGTTCCACGCCCGATACGTTTTTTACTTTTTACAGCGCCTTCAGCAGGTTTTAAATTACTTAAATTCATGTTATATTATTATTTCTGGCACCTCTTCGCTTTCACTAAACAGAGGTACCGGTAAACAGATCACTGTTAAAAACGGGGATAAACCTCCCCGTCTATTCAAAAAAATCTATAATTGCTCTACCGCAACCAAGTGATTAACTTTCCGGACCATGCCGATAATGGCTGCCGTGGCTTCCACTTCAACGGATTGATTAATCTTACGCAACCCCAGTGCCTGCATGGTCTTCTTCTGGCGCTCGCTTCTGTCGATAACGCTTTTTACCTGAGTTATTTTAATCTTCGCCATGGTGTTTTATCCGTTAAAAACCTTATTTAAGTCCACTCCACGCTGCTGAGCAACTGTATAGGCATCCCGCATCTTCGTCAGCGCATCGATGGTTGCTTTCACCACATTATGCGGGTTGGAAGATCCGGTTGATTTTGCCAATACATCAGTGATGCCTGCGCTTTCCAGTACGGCACGCATGGCTCCGCCGGCAAGTACACCGGTACCACTTACCGCCGGTTTGATCAGGACAGAACCTCCTGAGTATTTTCCCTGCTGGGCATGCGGAACGGTTCCCTTGATCACGGGCACCTTGATGAGGTTCTTTTTGGCATCATCCACTCCTTTTGCAATGGCCTCGGTAACCTCTTTGGCCTTGCCAAGTCCGTAACCTACCACACCCTTTTCATCCCCTACCACTACAATGGCAGAGAAGCTGAAGGAGCGGCCACCTTTTGTAACCTTAGCCACCCGTTGTATACTTACCAAACGATCCTTTAATTCGATCTCGCTGGATTTTACTCTCTTAATATTACTTACTGACATCTCTTACTGCTTAAAAGTCCAAACCGCCTTCACGTGCACCTTCCGCCAGTGACTTCACACGGCCGTGGTACAAATATCCATTGCGGTCAAATACGACCTGGTTAATTCCTGCTGCCAGTGCTTTCTCAGCAACCAGCTTACCAACAGCCTTTGACTGCTCTACTTTTGTACCGGTAGCGCTGAAATCTTTCGATAGTGAGGATGCCGATACAAGTGTCTTCCCGGAATAATCATCGATGATCTGTGCATAGATTCCTTTATTACTTCTGTACACAGACAGACGGGGACGCTCGGAAGAACCTGAAAGACGCTTTCTGATTCCTTTTTTAATTCGCTCTCTGCGAGATAATTTATTTGCTGCCATGATGATTATTTTTTAGATGCTGACTTACCTGCTTTCCTTCTCAATACCTCACCAGCAAACTTAATACCTTTGCCTTTGTAAGGTTCAGGAGCCCGCAATGAGCGGATCTTAGCGGCAACCTGGCCCAGCAGTTGCTTATCAATACATTCCAGGGTGATCGTCGGATTTTTACCCTTCTCAGCGGTGGTAGTTACCTTTACTTCTTTGGGTAAAACCAGCACAATGTGGTGTGAATACCCTAATATCAGATCCAGCGTATTCCCTTGGTGGGTGGCACGATAACCTACCCCTACCAATTCCTGCGTGGTCTTATAACCTTCTGTCACCCCATGTACCATATTCGCCAGGAGCGACCGGTACAAACCGTGCAATGACTTATGATTTTTCTGATCGGTCGGACGCTTTACCAACAACTGTCCATCTTCCTGAGAAACGGTAATGGCACTGTCTACCTGCTGTGTCAACTCGCCTTTAGGGCCTTTAACCGTCACCAGGTTTTTATCCGATACCGTGATTGTTACACCAGCCGGAATGGCAATAGGTGCTTTTCCAATTCTTGACATGTTCTGTGTTCCTCCTGTTTAATAAACATAACATAAAACCTCGCCGCCAATGTTCAGGTTTTTCGCCTCTTTGTCTGTCATCACCCCTTTAGAGGTAGACAGGATAGCGATCCCCAAACCATTTAACACGCGTGGCATATCTTCAACACCTGCATATTTTCTTAAACCAGGTTTGCTCACCCGTTTCAGCAAACGGATGGCCGGAACTTTGGAAATAGGATGGTATTTCAGTGCAATTTTGATGCTGCCCTGAATCGTACTGTCCTCAAACTTATAGTTCGCGATGTAACCTTTGTCGAAAAGAACTTTCGTAATTTCCTTCTTAAGGTTTGATGCAGGAATTTCAACAACCCTGTGGTTGGCCTTAATGGCATTCCTTACTCGGG
>CAZJKM010000028.1:17281-28028 GCA_964546645.1 uncultured Sphingobacteriaceae bacterium | reverse complement strand
GGTCATCAATGGTATCCTGGATCCAGGAGTGTTCCGCATCAATCAGCACCGATACCTCAGCCTCATGGGCAGCAGCACAGATACTCCCGATTCTCTCTTTTGTTCGCTCAAAGGCAGATTGTTCCTCAGATACCAATGGTTTGCCGGCATTAACCTTCTCAAACAGAGCGAAACGGCCCAGCCCGGAAGGCTTGAACACCGCGAACGGAACAGCCTTGTTATGACGCGCAACATGGATGGCACGGATGATCTCCTGCGCCGTTGCATCGAATACCTGCTCTTCTTCTTCGCCTTCCACGGAATAGTCCAGAATGGTGCCTACCTGTTGTGCCTGGAGGGTCCGGATCGTAGGCTGGCAGTCTTCAATGCTTTCCCCTCCGCAGAAATGGTTGAAAATTGTTTTACGGATGATGTTTTTCACCGGCACGCCGGCACGTAGGGCGAACGTCGTAATGGGCGGTCCTATTTTCGTAAGGAAATTGCTGGAAATAACCCGGAAAAGCCAGTAAGCACGGTTCAGGTCTCTGTTGCTTTTACTGCGGAAAGCAATTTCGGTATTATCAAATGAAAGGTGGGAACTCATGAAACAAAGTTCGGATATTCACGCTGATTAATACAAAAGAGAAATTCCTGAAACAGCCGGACATCATTGCACGTAAAAGCAAATTTATCTAAGTTTGCCGCATGGCAGTAGCAGATAGAACGGCAGGCATTCCTGCGATAGAAAGTAACGGGCATTTTGTGTATGTTGAAAATAGTTTACAGCAGCTGGACAGCTTCTTGTCAGCCGCAACCTATTCAAGAGTTTTTATACTGACTGACCGGAATACAACGGAGCATTGCCTGCCCGTACTGCTGGGGGCGTTACCTGGACTGACGGACTATGACCTGATAGAGGTGGACCCTGGTGAGGAAAATAAGAATATTGATTTCTGTATCGGCATCTGGCGGATGCTGTTGGATTTCGGGGCCGACCGTAACAGCCTGTTGATCAACTTAGGTGGTGGTGTGGTAACAGATATGGGTAGTTTTGCAGCTTCGACTTTCAAAAGGGGAATTGATTTTATCCAGGTTCCCACCACGCTGCTCTCGCAGGTGGATGCTTCCGTAGGGGGTAAAACAGGGATTGACCTGTATGGTGTTAAGAATATCATCGGGACTTTTGCGCAACCCGTGGCGGTGTATATACACGCCGGCTTTTTGGATACATTGCCGCAACGTCAGGTTGTGTCCGGCTTTGCAGAAATGCTGAAGCATGGGCTGATCTATGACCGTGGCTATTTTGATGAGCTGAAGGGATTATCCACTGACAGGATTGGTACGGAAACCATCTATCAGTCGGTCTGCATAAAAAACGAAGTGGTAACAGCCGATCCTCAGGAGAAAAACCTGCGTAAAATATTGAATTTCGGTCACACTATCGGGCATGCCATCGAAAGTTTCTCGTTGGCCCATGATCGGGACCCGTTACTGCATGGTGAGGCGATTGCAGCGGGTATGATTGCGGAAGCATACCTGTCGCACCACCTTTGCGGCCTGCCGCTTGAATCCGTGCAGGAAATAGCAACGGTACTGCGCGGTATTTTTCCGGATTATATACTGAACCAGGATGGGTATGACGAGATCATGGGCTATATGCTGAATGACAAGAAAAACAGTGCAGGGAAAATAGGGTTTGCCCTGCTTACGGCGATTGGTACCTGTCGGCATGATGTGTATGCGACAAAAGAACAGATTCGGAATAGCCTGGATCAATACCGTTTGCTGGTGGGGGGCGGTTCGTCCGTATAGGACGGTGGGTCGCTTTCAGGCAGGTTTTTGCTGTGTTTATCGGTAAGCTTTCTCAGGTCAGGCTGTCCGGCATCGGCCCATGCCGAATACCAAAAACTGGCCGTAGTGATCACAGCAGCACGCATCTGCCGCTCGACCATGCCATTCAGTGCGTCGTGATAAGCAGCCGCGTACGCATCTGAATAACCGCGTACTAATACATTGTTCCGTTCATAGAAGGCATATTTCCGGTCAGCAGGGAAGGTTTCGTTCAGGTTTCTTTCTATCTCCAGTACGGAATCAACCAACGAATGGCTGTGTATAATGATGTCCCAGGCCTGTTGTAATGGTTGACTGATATAGTGTGCCCGACCGACTATAAAATTATATTTATCGGCAAAAAGCTCCGGTAGACGACTTTCCCAGAAAGCATGTATGCCTAACTGATCGGTAAATTGTCCGTTATAATTGCTGGTGGTATGCAAAGGGACATGCGCATCGCCGATATAATGCCCGATATCCGCCGAATAGCGCAGGATCCGTTTACGGTCTTTTCGTTTAAATGCATTGACCAGGTTCAGGTAGGTGCGCTCAATCTGCCACGGAATGATGCCGGTTGCCAGCAGCCGTTGCCTCGTGAATGTTTCTGAAGCTTTTCGCCAGTGGACCGTCACCGAATCCATCGGATAGTCACTATATCGATCCAGGTCGATGTAATGGCGGGATGATTCGGCGGAATCGACATGGACCCGGCGGTCTGCCGCTACTGCCTGTTCGCTGACATATGAAAGGTGTTGTTTGTAAAAATACGACAGTTCTGCCGGCAGTGGGAATACGGCCAGGTAATTGATTTTCCGGTGTGCGTAAAACCCCCAGGATGTGCAGATAATCAGCAATGCCGGTGCAAGAAGGATCATGCAGGTTTTTTTCATGTTCAGGTATCTTTTGGCATAAGCCGGTTTAGTCTGTTAAAACGGTTTGCAAATTAAAAAAAAACATACTACATTTGCAGTCCGAAAGAAAAAAGATAAAATAGCTAAGTAAAAAATGGCAAATCATAAATCAGCGATCAAGAGAATAAGGGCAAACGCTGCGAGGCGTTTACGGAACCGTTACCAGGCAAAGACCACACGTAACGCTGTTAAGAAACTGCGTAACACAACCTCAGCGGAGGAAGCAAAAACGTTGCTGCCACGTGTTATTTCCATGCTTGATCGGCTGGCAAAGAAAAATGTGATTCATAAGAAAAAAGCCTCTAACAATAAGTCGAAGCTGACGAAGTTTGTAAACGGCTTAAGTGCTTAGGCGCTGCCGGAGAAGACACCTTTTTAGTTTTGTGAAAAATCGGATTGTACGCATGTGCAATCCGATTTTTTTATACCTTCTTTTTATCTTCCTGTTTCACGAAGTATGGTTAGTATCCGTTGCATCGCTTTCTGATCATGCAGGTACGGCTCCAGGTTTACCAGTTCCACTTTCCGGAAGTCAATGGGATGACTTTCACTTTGGAGGGAGATATATCCGGTTTTCAATAACTGTCCGTCTTTTTTGACGGAGGGATCATAGTTGGATACATTGCCGCCTCCGATCTGTGGCTGGTAGTAGGTCATTACGGTGTCTCCTTCTATAATGTGGCTGATCATAGAGTCAGCAAGGACCAGGAATTCCGCCCGGACCCATTGATCACCATGATATGTTTTTGACGTTGAGTTGAGGCAATGCGTTGTATATAGTTTGTCGTCAATAACCACATTGGTACCGGGCGTGCACAGGTTTCCCGTTGTCCGTTCGGCCGTCCCGTTTCCGCCCAGTAGCTGCGCTTCCACGGATATGGGAAAATCCTGGTCTTTCAACATGGTTTCCGGTGCCTGTCCGTGTAACATGGCACCGCTGTTGCGCCGGGCCCAGCCTTCACCACCGGGTGCCTGTTCGCCAACGAAGCGGTATTCGATGCGTAGCAGGTAGGCGGAAAAAGGCTCATTATAAAATATATGGCCGTATTGCTGGTCGAATTGTTCATATCCGTCATAACGGACTTTCAGCAGGCTGTCTTCCACCCGGAAGGTGTTGGCATAGTTATCACCTACCTCGTGTTTGGCTATTTTGACCGTCCATTTGTCCAGGTCTTTGCCGTTAAACAGTTGTATCCATTCGGGTTTTGGTTCATCCGACGGGCTACACTGTACAATTGCTCCGCACAGTGCTATCCCAACAAGTAGCTTGCTTATCATCATTGTATACTGGTTTATTTAAATAAAGCCGTAAATGTAATCAAATCATCGTGATATAGCTCTCAGGCGATATGGCGTTCATAAGGTACACGGGTCAGGATGGATCTTCCCAGTGTCACCTCGTCCACATATTCCAGTTCACCACCAAAGGAGATGCCCCTGGCGATGGTGCTGATCTGTATATTGAAGTCTTTCAGTTTCTTATATAGGTAAAAAATCGTTGTATCCCCTTCCATGGTGGCACTGATGGCCAAGATAATTTCCTGTATGCCGCCCTGTTGTACACGGCTGATCAGCGGTTCAATCTGCAGGTCGGAAGGTCCGATGCCGTCCATCGGTGAGATCAGCCCCCCCAATACGTGGTATACGCCATTATACTGGTTGGTGTTTTCGATGGCCATCACATCACGGGTATCTTCAACCACACAGATCAGTTGTTTTTCCCTTTTAGGGGACACACAGATACTGCATACAGATTGATCCGAAATATTGTAACAGGTACGGCAGTAACGGATTCCCTGTTTAAGCCTGGTGAGTGCGCCGGTAAACCGTGTTACGTCCGCTTCCGGTTGGTTGAGCAGATGCAGTACCAGCCGCAAGGCCGTTTTTTGTCCGACACCGGGCAGGCGACTGAATTCATTGACCGCTTCCTCAAGCAGCTTTGAAGAGAAATTCATATCGGCAAAGGTAACCTTATTCCTGCTATTTTTTTAGTGCCTTTGCCAGAAAATCCCTTAGTACAAGCGCCTGGTTGTGTTGTTCGTCTTTCGCCGCATACAGTAAGGTTACCTTTTGTTTTTCCTGCAATACCTTCAGCAGTTTGTCCAGCTCAGGGTTTTGCTTCAGCTCTTCCGTATATTTTTGCCGGAAAGCCTCCCAGCGTCCGGGATCATGGCCAAACCATTGGCGTAAGGCCGGTGAGGGGGCGATCCCTTTACACCATTCATTTATCTGTGCCTGCTCTTTTCGCATCCCGCGTGGCCAGAGGCGATCAACGAGTATCCGGTATCCATCACTTTTGTCACTTTTGTCATAAATCCGTTTAACAAGGACCTGCATCCTTTTTTCTGTAGTCCGGACCGTATTCATAACATATTTCTGAATCCCTTGTTCTGATAATAACCGATTTTCAGCTCAAACATTTCGGCCATTCTGCCTGCACGCCATTTTGCTTCTTCCGCTTTTTCCCCGCTGAACAACTCGTCTACCGTTTGTTCAAACAAGCGCATCCATTCGCTGAAATGGGCGTGTTCTACCGGCAGGTTGGCATGTGGTGTAAAGGGGCTGCCTGAATAGGTATAGGTGTCCAGCAAGATGGTTTCCCAAAAGCGATACATCTTTTCCAGGTGCTGAGGCCAGGCATCGGCAATCCGTTCATCAAATATAGGAGCGAGCAACGCATTATCACGGATCTTTCCGTAAAACGAATCAACTAATAGCCGGATATCGGCCAATGTCAGTATATCTTTTTTCATGATCATCCGATTGTGGGTGACATACTATAACTTATCAGATAGAATAGCGCCCATCCGACAAAAGCTATGATCAAAATCCATACCCAAGCCGGAATGCTTTGTGGGGTTTCGCTGCCTGCGATCAAAAACTCATGCTGGTTTCCCTTGCCATATGCATTGATCATGAGCGGCAGGGTGCCATCCACTACTGCATGTTCTTTTATGCCTTCAACGGCAATTGCGGGACCGTTACGCACCTCAAAAGGAATGATACGAATGCCTTCTTTTCCCGTAGGGTCTTTGCTTACGATCCGTAGCGTATGCTTGCCATCCGTAAGTTTTGTCGTGTCCAGTTCTATATATGCCGGCGACGAAAAACCGGCAACCGGGCGCTCATCGTCATCTATAAAAACGAGAATGCTGCTTTCAGTCTTCATGCTTACTCTTCATTAAAAACAATTCGTTTGATATGCTTCGGGGATCGTTCTCCCGGCCGGATAAGCAATTTGACAGACAGCCATAATGTCAGTGTTACAATAATAACCATTGCCCAGATAATAACCATATCCCAATTGCTTTCGGGCCCGGTACCGTGGGTAATACCTTTCAGTAACGCAGGTTGCTGCTTTTCACAGGCCGGACACGCATACAGGACTGTAGTGGTGGTCAGGAGGATCATCCCTGTCGCAATGATGTGTTTCATGGCTGTACTGTTTTAGCGGTTACAAAATCTATTATCTTCTTTACGTCCTCTGCCTGGAGCGGGGGAGCATTGTTTCCCCAGCTGCTTCGCTCATGGTTGGCGATGGCTGTAATTTCTTCCGGCGAAAGGTTATTGAGGGTGCCGACCGCCGGCATGGGACCATACCCTTGGTCAGCCCGCGCGTTGTAACCATTCATGATGATATCAATGAATATCTCCGGGTTGTCGTCCAGTACAACAGGACTACCTTTAAGGGGAGGGAATGCGCCCGGCAACCCTTCACCTCCCGCCTGGTGGCAGCTTTGGCAGTGCGTGGCATATAAGGTTGCTCCGTCAAGAGCGGTTGCAGCCTCATTACGGGTATCGGTTTCCAGTTTGGTCTGGTAGAGAAAAGGAGGTGCCGTCCGTCCGTCCGGCAACGGTGTCTGCTTCAGTGATTGGAGATAAGCCACCAATTGCAATGCTTCAGGCTGGGCCACAACAGAGCCCCTTTTGCCTCTCAGAAGCGAGTCCGGTACACGTACAACCACATCACCGGGGGCTGGGATGGCCTTCATTTCAAATAACCAGGGATAGGATGGCATGACGGACTCCGGTACGACGGCGCGTGGATTGAAAAGGTGGACAAGGTGCCAGTCGCGGCTGGGTTGGCGCTCGCCGATAGACGTTAGATCAGGCCCTGTCCGTTCGGTTCCCATCAGCGTGGCGGTATTCCGCCATAGGTCTGTACGTTTCATGGCTGCGTAGTCGGCCGCTATACCGGGCCGCCCCCCCCAAACGTTATCCATCTGTACATTTCTCACCTGTTGGGTATGGCAGGCCACACAACCGTTGGCCACAAACACCGCTTTACCCCTGACGGCCTCTTCGCTTAAGGGCTCCGAACCCGGTAACGGAGCGTTATTCCGTTGATTCCGGAGTGCAGGGATAATAGCCACAAACAAAGTCAGTATCGTGAAGAACAGGAATGCTGTCAGAAAAAGCTGCTTATGGTTGTCAAAAAAATTCATTGGTATTTATTGAGTGTCTGATATAATATTGGAATCTGTTTTTTCCTCCAGCTTTTTAATGGCTGTTTCCCTGACGTCGGCCAGCTGCGGGTCGGTAAGCATACTATATACGTTATAGGCAAAGAAGAGGTGTGACAGCCACATAAGGCTCCCCCCGATGGCCCGCCAAAGCCAGAATGGGGCCATCATCACAACGCTTTCCATAAACGGCCTGCCATCCATCCAGAGCATGCCGCGCAGCGTGCCTCCGTACATCAGCGGAATACTGTAAAAAAGCAATCCGATGAGGGCCAGCCAGAAATGTGCTCCAATGGTGATCTGGGGAGGTTCTTTACCGGTTAAACGCGGCATAACGGCATAAATACCTGCCCAGAGCAGAAAGCTGATAATGCCGTACATGGTAAGATGGGAGTGCGCCACGGTGAAATCGGTAAAGTGCCATAGCAGGTTGGTGTATCGGAACGCTTCAGCTGTTCCCTGCATGGAGCCGGTGAAATAGAAGATAATACCCACCAGGAAAAACGGAAGGGTATAGCTGTCGCTTACTTTATACCAGGCACCTTCAAAGGTCATCAGAAAGTTAGTGGTTCCGGCAACAACCGGGATCACCATACCTGCGCTGCCGACTATCGCAACTGTTTGCAGCCACCAGGGTATGGCACTGAATACAAAGTGGTGGGTGCCGATCAGGGTGTAAAACAGTATCTGGGTCCAGAAAGCCAGAATGCCCAGACTGTATGAATAGATGGGCCTGTTGAGTTGTTGCGGTAAAAAATAGTATACAATGCCCAGGGTGAAAAACATGAACCACATACCGACCCCCTGGTGCATGTAGTAACCCTGTATAATGGTTTCACCAAGTCCGTCCTGCCAGAAAGGAAGGTATGCGACCACGGTAATGACGATGGCGAATATAATCGACGCGATGATGTACCAGTTGGCAATATAAATTTCACGGGTAATCCGCTGTGCCACGGTTTTCAGGAAATTGATAAGTGTAAGTATCAGTGCAGCTGCAAAAAGAGACATGATCGGCCAGATATACTCACGGTACTCACCACCTCCGTTATTGATACCGGCCATGAGCGCAATGTTACCCAGTATAACGGTAGCATTGATCAGCAGCAGGCTATACCAGCCCCACCTGAGGGAATACAGCTTATTATTGCCTACCCGCGGAACGATATAGTAGGCAAGGCCCAGCATCGCCATTGAAGCCCATCCCCAGAAAACCGTGTTGGTGTGGACCGGCCTCAACCGGCCGAAACTGAGCCAGCTGAGCTGATCGGCATCCGGTGCCAGGAATTTTATACCAAGATATTGTCCGGCTGTGGTGCCCAGCAACAGCCAGCAGGTAGCCGATAGAAGGTAAGCGATAACCAGTTTCGCAAGTCGGGGATCTGTTTTAGGACGTTTCAGGCCGCTTTTTTTTCTGGCTACCACCGGTAAACCAGCGGGAGTGATCAGTTGGACCAGGCCGCGATCATCCGCCGGCGGATGCGGCCCGGAAAGCTCCTCATGGGTCAGTTGGTAATCCTGTGCCGATTTCCGGTGTTCCATCGCCTGCAATAATTCCGGGTCGTTCAGGTTCTCCAGGTAGGATGCCAGGGCTTCCGCGCGCAAAAGGTGTTGTTTCCGCCGGTACCGGCCAAGGACAGCACGCGCTTTTACAACCATAAGGGCAAGCGCGGCCAGGATGGGGATCAGTAATAAAACAACGGTGATACCGATGCCTGCACGATCCCACAAAGAAGGGTTGTTGATGTCCTGCGCTGTTGCGGAAAGCGGACCTGCGGATAAAGTTAATAACAGGATCATTATCTTTGATTGATGATGCCTGCGATACCGGAAATAGGAGGCCAGCTGGCGGCTGTTCAGTTGTTTTACTTCATTGGCTAAATCGTCCGTATCAGGGTGTTCTTTAAACTGCTGCACCTGCCGTAACGTGTGGTATAGCCATCCGACAACCAGTAACAGTAAAAAAAGGGAGAATGCCAGGAGTAACAATATCCATTCATCCCTGTCAACGCTGAATGTATAAATATGAACCTGTGCAGGAAGGACAAAATATGAACCGGATGCAGAATACATGATATTAATACCTTTTTGTCTTTTATTGATGTAAATTTTTTAACGTTTCAGATACAGTGTCTGTATATCCAATTGTTCCTGCAGGTCGCCTAATCTGGCTGCTTTCAACGTTTGGAAGACGGCTTTGCGGATGGCTTTGAACTCATGATGCATCGGGCATGGCTGGGTTTCAGAACATTCTTTCAGTCCGAGTGCACACCCCGAAAATATTTTATCGCCATCAATTGCGATCACAATATCTGCCAGTGTACAGTTAAGGGCTTCATTGCTCAGAAAAAACCCCCCGGTAGGGCCCTTAAGAGACTGCACAAGGCCTTTTCTGACCAAGTCCTGTAGTATTTTGGCAATAAAGTGAAGGGGAGAGTCAATACCTGCCGCAATTTCAGGTATACTCACCTTGTCACCATTTCTGCTGGCATATGCAATGAAAATCATTGCCCGGATGGCGTATTCGCAGGTCTTAGAAAACATAACAACTTGTTTCGTCCGCAAAAGTAACGCTTTTTTATAAAAGATAAAAATATCTTTTATTGTTTTTCTGTTCGGGCTGTTTTTAGGATAAAGGCCGGATAATTACTGAAAAAATTTCAGTATAACCTGTTTTATTACAGACAATTATTCAGATTTGTGTAAAAGTGTACGACAAAATTTCCGATCAGCATGAACCGGGCTTACTGGTATTTGTTTTGTTACCGTAGAAACAGTATTAAATTTACACACATTATTAGAAAGGACGGATACGATGAATTTCAATAATTTTACGATAAAGGCCCAGGAGGCCATCCAGAAAGCTTCGGAGATTGTCGGCGGCCACCAGCAGCAGGCGATTGAGCCGGCACATTTATTAAAGGCGTTATTGCTGGTAGATGAAAACGTGGTGAATCACCTGCTGAAAAAGCTGAATGTGAATGTCAATCACCTGAATGAGGCGCTTGACCAGCAAATAGTATCGTTTCCGAAGGTGTCGGGCAGCAATGTATATCTTTCTTCTGCGGCTAATACGGTGCTTCAGAAAGCGCAGGGGTACCTGAAAGAGTTTAAGGACGAGTTTGTTTCCGTGGAGCACCTGTTGCTTGGGATCCTGGGTGCAGGTGATAAGACAGCATCATTGTTGAAAGATCAGGGAGTTACGGAGAAAGATTTGAAAAAGGCGATCACAGAGCTGAGGGGGAACAGCCGGGTAACCGGGCAAAATGCGGAGGCTACGTACAACGCCCTGAATAAATATGCCCGCAACCTGAATGAGTTTGCTGAATCAGGCAAGCTGGATCCGGTAATAGGTCGTGACGAGGAGATCCGACGGGTGATACAGATTTTATCCCGCCGGACTAAAAATAACCCTATTCTGGTAGGCGAACCGGGTGTTGGTAAAACAGCAATTGCTGAGGGGATTGCGCACCGTATTATACAAGGTGATGTGCCCGAGAACCTGAAATCCAAAACAGTGTATTCACTGGATATGGGTGCGTTGATTGCGGGGGCCAAATA
>CAZJKM010000028.1:0-17271 GCA_964546645.1 uncultured Sphingobacteriaceae bacterium | reverse complement strand
AGTTCAACAACACGACCGTCTCCGGCGCCGTGAACGTGAGCCTGGGCAACGGCCAGGCCATGGACAACATCTGGGTTGGCCGCGAGGGTACGGCGAACCACCGCTTGGCCGTGCCAAAGGCTGGAAGTACCGTGGTGAGTTTGAAGAGCGGCTGAAGGCGGTCGTCAAGGAAGTTACAGAAAGTGATGGGGAGATCATCCTGTTTATTGACGAGATCCATACGCTGGTGGGTGCCGGGGGAGGTGAGGGGGCTATGGATGCTGCGAACATCCTGAAACCGGCGTTAGCCCGTGGTGAGCTGCGGGCCATCGGCGCAACGACCCTGAATGAGTTCCAGAAATTTTTTGAAAAAGATAAAGCGCTGGAACGACGTTTCCAGAAAGTCATGGTGGAAGAGCCGGATACGCAGGACGCGATTTCGATTCTGCGCGGGCTGAAAGAGCGTTATGAAACACACCATAAAGTACGTATTAAAGATGAGGCCATTATTGCTGCTGTGGAACTTTCCCAGCGATATATCGCAGACCGTTTTCTGCCGGATAAGGCGATTGACCTGATGGATGAGGCGGCTTCTAAACTGCGCCTGGAAATGGATTCCGTACCGGAAGCCGTGGATGAACTGGAACGCCGGATCATGCAGCTGGAAATTGAGCGCGAAGCGATCAAAAGGGAAAAGGACGAGCAGAAGGTGGAACTCCTGAGCCGTGAGATCGCCAACCTGTCATCGGAGCGGGATTCGTTGCGCGCAGCCTGGCATAGTGAAAAAACACTGGTTGACAATATCAATTACGAAATTGAACAAATTGAGAACTTTAAGCTGGAAGCCGACCAGGCCGAACGGGCTGGTGACTATGGCAAGGTAGCTGAAATCCGCTATGGCCGTATCAAGGAGTCACAGGATAAGGTTGAACAGCTGAAAAAGGAGCTGGAAGAGAAACAAGGCAGTGGCCGGATGCTGAAAGAAGAGGTAACGGCCGAAGATGTAGCGGGTGTGGTGTCACGTTGGACTGGTATTCCGGTTACCCGTATGGTACAAAGCGAGCGTGAGAAATTGCTGCACCTGGAAGAGGAGCTGCATAAACGGGTTGCCGGACAACAGGAGGCGATTGAAGCGATTTCTGATGCCATCCGCCGTTCCCGGGCCGGATTAAGTGATATAAGACGCCCGATCGGATCGTTTATCTTCCTGGGGACAACCGGGGTGGGTAAAACAGAGCTGGCCAAGGCCCTGGCGGAATTTCTGTTTAATGACGAGCAGGCTATGGTACGGATCGATATGAGTGAATACCAGGAGCGCCATTCTGTATCGCGCCTGATTGGTGCGCCTCCGGGATATGTAGGTTACGATGAAGGGGGCCAGCTCACGGAAGCTGTCCGTCGCAGGCCTTACTCCGTCATCTTACTGGATGAAATTGAAAAAGCCCATCCGGATGTGTTTAACATCCTGCTGCAGGTGCTGGACGACGGCCGGTTAACGGATAATAAGGGACGTGTGGTGAACTTTAAAAATACCATCATCATCATGACCAGCAACATCGGCTCGCACCTGATCCAGGAGAATTTTAGTAGTCTTAACGACACAAATCGGGAAGAATTGATCGCCAAAACCAAGAATGAGGTGTTTGAACTGCTGAAGCAGACCATCCGTCCGGAATTCCTGAACCGGATCGACGAAGTGATTATGTTTACTCCGCTGAGCCGGGAAGAATTGACGGACATCGTCAAACTACAGTTCAGTGCGCTGCAACGGCAGCTTGAGGAAATGGATATTCACTTAACCGCCAGTGACGAAGCCCTGGAATGGCTGGCACAGCTCGGTTATGATCCGCAGTTTGGTGCCCGGCCCCTGAAAAGGGTGATCCAGAAACGGATACTGAATGAGCTCTCCAAGGAATTGCTTGCCGGAAAAATCCAGAAAGACAGCACCATCAAGCTGGATATGTTCGATAATAAGTTTGTGTTTATGAATCAGTAACTGGTGAGTGATGAATGATGCGTTATGAACGGTCATCCAATCATCATTCATCACTCATAATTCCTTAACCGCTTTCAGCCACGCGGCGGCCATCAGTTCTGCACCGGCCAGTGTAGTGTGTACGCCGTCATAGGTCCAATACGTGGCGGGAACTTTTTTGATCGCTTCATCAAAGACGGACTGATAAGGTATAAAGACCGCTTTATAAGCTGTGGCAATTTCTTTTGCCGCGGCGCGGTATGCATCGAAAGCAGGATACCAGTCGGGTGTTACCGCTTTTACACCCACTACGGCGAAGGGTTCACCAATGATGAGTTGTACGCCGGGCAGGTGTTTTAGTGTACGGTCCAACAAAGCCCGGAAGTCATTCCGGTAGGTTTCGATCGTTCCGGTATATTTCTGTGGATTAAGCGTATGCCAATAGTCGTTGACGCCGATGAGAATGCTCAAGACATTCGGTTTCAATTCCAGACAATCTTTTTCCCAGCGTTCCGCAAGCTGGTGGACTTTGTTTCCGCTGATCCCCTTGTTGTAGATTTGCAGGTTTTTGGAGGCATGTTGCAACAGGAGGTGACTGGCGGCCAGCATGGTATAACCGTTTCCGAGCGCCGGGATGGTGTGATAGTCTTTTGTTTCTTTGTCCCGTCTGGCATCCGTAATAGAGTCGCCCTGGAATAAAACCACATCCCCGTTGCGTAACGTAATTTTTTTTGCCTCTGGAGCTGAAAATGCTGCCGAAACAATGGATGGTATACTGAGCGCCAGAGAACTGCCTAAGGCCGATTTTTTAATGAAATCACGTCTGTTCTGTATCATCATTAAGTGTCGGATTATATGAAACCCTGCAGCCAAATGTAGATATTTTTCGGATCAAACTAAAGGTTGGGGGCAAAATGTATATACGAATGGTTTGGTTGTGTTTTTGGTTGCGGTAGACCTTCCAAAATGGAAAAAGTGGCTCTATTTATCGTAGAGCCACTTTTTTGCTGTACTGCCTGGTGCCCGAGGAGAGACTCGAACTCTCAAGGGACAATTCCCAACGGCTTCTGAGACCGCAACGTTTACCAATTTCGCCACCCGGGCAGCTGTTCTGAAAAAGCGTTTGCTGTTTTCGGAGTGCAAACGTACGATAAAAAAACAATTAACAAAAGCTTTTTGAAAAAAATATCGGGCAATATTCACAGCTTTGCTAACGTTCCGAAGCCAGGTATTTCAGGCCTATACCGTGAGCATGTAGAATTCAGGATGATCCATTGTTTTTATCCACAGGTGGTATTTCCTGTACATGCAGCTCTGTTTCCTTTTCTTCCACATGTACGGCAAACTCAGCCGGGGCGATATGTGAGCCACGGGATTCCGCATACACCCGCGTGAATGTCGCGCCGAGATAGAGAATGGCGGCGGTATAGTTTACCCATAGCAGGATAACAATGATGGCGCCTGCAGCCCCATAGGCGGATTCGGTACCGCTTGACTGTATATAAAACCCGATGATAAGCCGGCCGACCATAAACAGTGCTGCCGTGAACAGCGCGCCTGATCGTACATCCCGCCATTTGATCTTTACGTCAGGAAGCACCTTGAAAATCACTCCGAACAGCACAGCAATAATGAGGAAGCTGACGGTGAGATTCAGCAGATTGAACAGATAAACCGTTGCGTCGGAGAAGTAGTTCTTCAGATAATCCATCAGCGCAACCAATATGCCATTGAGAATCAGGGAGACAATCAGCAGAAAGCCCAGTGAAATAACCAGGGACGAGGAAAGCAGGCGGTCTTTGATCAGTTTTACCCAACCGCGTTTGGGTTTGGCGCGTACTTCCCATATCCGGTTGATAGAGTCCTGCATGTCGCCGAATACCGTTGTAGCTCCCAGCAAGAGGGTAATGATACCGATAACAAGTGCAAATTCCTTTTTATCGGAAAACCCCACATTTTTGATCATTTCCTGGATCTGGGCAGCTGCGGTATTGCCTACCAGTCCGTTGATCTCATGGAACACTTTCCCTTCGGCAGCATCCCGGCCCAGAAAAAGACCTGCCAGCGCAATGGCGAGTACCAGCATCGGGGCCAGTGAAAAAATGGTGTAATAAGACAAGGATGCGCTCATTTTCAGGCATTTTTTGTCCATAAAACCGGAGAATGTCGTTTTCAGGATATGGATTGTTCGTGAAAACCAAGTTTGTTTTTCTGCTTTTTCTTTTTCCATGATATTGTTTGATTACCTAATGAAAACATTGAGATAACGTAACAGGTTGACGGCTGTGTAGTCGACAGTCTGTGTAATGATAACCTCCGGATCACCGGTAAATACCTTACGCAGGGCTATCGACTTGTCGTTAAAAAGCAGGTGGATAAACATGGTCCCCACCGGCTTTTCGGGCGTTTCGCTGCCACCTGCGCGGGCTAAGCCGGTGACCGCCACATAAACATCTGCGGCCAGAAACCGCATCAGGCTTTGCGCCATGCGTTGCGTGACTTCAGCAGATTCAGCGGTATATCTCTGTGTTATTTCAGCAGGGATCTGCAATAGCCCTTCTTTAACGGAAAGATCATAGCTGACGATTCCCCCTACCAGTATATCGCCTGATTCGGGACATAAAGCGAACTCTGAACATAGTCTGCCTGCTGTGGCGCTTTCAGCGAACGCTATTTTTGTTTGTTTCCGGGCCATAAACGCACTGCATTGAAGAACGTGGACAGACGGCATAATAAAATGAATGCAATATAAAATATCAATAAAGTCTATCCAATTAACCCGGAAGCGGGAAAAATGTTTGGCGGTTCAGCACCGTGCACGTTTATCCCTGTAACAGCAGTTTACTGTAAAAGTCCCACAGGACAATTCCTGCTGATACAACGACGTTGAACGAGTGTTTGGTGCCGAACTGGGGGATTTCAATACAGTCGTCCACACATTCCATGGCTTCCGCGGAGACGCCGTTCACTTCGTTGCCGAGGATGAGCGCGTATTTCTCTCCGGGTGTGGGCTGAAATTCGTGCAACGGGGTACTGCCTTCCGCCTGTTCCAACGCTATCACCCGGTAACCGCTGTCTTTGAGCTGCCGGATAGCCGAGAGGATGTCCTTTTCATAGGACCAGGTGACGGAAGAGGTAGCGCCCAGAGCCGTTTTCTCGATTTCACGGTGCGGCGGTGTACCAGTGATGCCACAGAGGACGATCCCCTCGGCGGCAAACCCATCCGCTGTGCGGAAAACAGAACCTACGTTGTGCAGGCTCCGCACGTTATCAAGAATAAGTGTCACCCCTAATTTCTCCTGCAGCTTAAACGCATCCACACTCACCCTGCCCAGTTCGTCCATACCCAGTTTACGCATGGGGCAAAGATATATTTTTTTAGGCTTGCATTCATTCTGTAAATAGTGTACTTTGGCTTTTTCAAAACACTAAACAAGACCACATGGCGGAGGAGTTGATGAATAAAGAATCGTATCCCGGTCAGGCAGGGGTGAATGAACAACTGCTGGAAGATGGGATGCAACATGTGAACAATCCTGTACTTGACCTGCCTCAAATTGTAAAGAGATACCTGGGAACACTTACCGGTTACTGGCAACAACATAACAGTTATTATTTTACAGATGGCTCCGCTACGGTGGAGGTAAAGGTTGTAAGCGATGAGATCATACGGATACGACTGGCACCGCAGGGACGGTTTCTGGACGATTTTTCGTATGCGGTGACTGCATCAGACCAACAGGCCACCGTGTTTGATTTTGAGGAGCGCAACGATAGTTACCGTGTCAAAACCAATACGGTAACCTGTGTAATACGTAAAGCTGATTTCCTGATTTCGTTTGAAGACCGGGAAGGGAAGCTGATGAACCGTGACCACTCACCGATGCACTGGGAAGAGAACAGCGATTTCGGTGGGTATTATGTATATTGTACGAAGGAGGCCCAGGCTGCCGAAGCGTTTTACGGATTGGGTGACAAACCTACGCATCTTAACCTGAGAGGCAGGAGGGTGGTTAACTGGAATTCAGATACGTATTCTTTCCAGTTTAACCAGGATCCGCTCTACCGCAGTATACCTTTTTACACCGGACTGCATGATGGGGATGCGTATGGTATTTTCTTTGACAATACGTTTAAGACCTATTTTGATTTTGCGGCGGAGCAGCCGGATCAGACCAGCTTCTGGTCAGAAGGGGGTGAACTCCAGTATTATTATATCCACGGGCCCAAAATGCTGGATGTGGTAAAACGTTACCACAGCATCACCGGTACGCATTATCTGCCCCCGCTTTGGGCGCTGGGGTACCACCAGTGCCGCTGGAGCTATTATCCGGAAAGCAAGGTCAAAGAACTGGCAAAGGAGTTCAGGGAGCGCAGGATTCCCTGTGATGCGCTGTATCTGGATATAGATTATATGGATGGATACCGCTGCTTTACCTGGAATAAAAAATATTTTCCGGATCCGAAACTGATGATCCGCGAGCTGGCTGCGGACGGTTTCCGTACGGTGGTAATCATTGATCCCGGTATTAAGGTTGACGAGAACTATTGGGTATTTAAAGAGGGAAAAGAGAACCGGTATTTCTGCCGGCGGGGCGATGATTATTTTATGGAAGGCTTCGTCTGGCCCGGCCGTTGCCAGTTTCCTGATTTCACCCATCCTGAAGTGAGGGAGTGGTGGGGGAACCTGTTCAAAGGGCTGGTTGATGCCGGGGTGGCGGGCGTGTGGAATGACATGAACGAGCCCGCAGTATTCGGCCGTGGTACCTTCCCCGATGATGTCCGCCATAATTTTGACGGATACCGGGGGTCTCATCGTAAAGCGCATAATGTGTATGGGATGCAGATGGTGCGGGCGACTTATGAAGGACTGAAGAAGTTGTATCACAATAAACGACCGTTTACCATTACGCGTGCGGCCTATGCCGGCACACAGCGGTATGCATCGGTGTGGACGGGTGACAATATTGCCACTTGGGAGCACCTGCGCCTGGGCGTATTGCAGCTGCAACGGCTTTCCATGTCAGGCTTGCCCTTCTGCGGGACGGATATCGGTGGCTTCAGCGGGGAGCCGGACGGGGAGTTATTTACCCGGTGGATACAGTTTGGGGTATTTTCACCGTTTATGCGGGCTCATTCTGCCGGCGACACCCGCGAGCGTGAGCCGTGGAGTTTCGGGGAATCGTTTGAAGCCTTGAACCGGAAGTTTATTGAGCTCAGGTATAAACTACTCCCGTATATTTATTCTGTTTTCTGGGAGCAAACACGCTACGGGTTCCCGATACTGCGGCCGGTAATTATGCTGGAGCAGCAACCGGAATCGAATGTTCCGCGTGAGGAGGAATTTGCCTTTGGGGATAAAATACTGGTATCACCCGTACTGCAGCCCGGACAGCAGACTAAACAGGTATACCTGCCCGCCGGCGACTGGTACGGATACTGGGACGACCGGTTGTTCGGGGGAGGAGAAGAATACGAAGTGGAAACGCCGCTGGATGAGATGCCCATCTTTGTAAAAGCAGGTACCGTTTTGCCGGAATACCCGGTCATGCAACATGTGGATGAGCTGCGCATTGATTCGCTCAGATTAAACGTATACTATTCGGACCAGGAAATTAATTCCTATCTGTATGAAGACCATGGGGATACCTTCGCTTATGAGCAGCGTATTTATCTGGAAAAAAGGTTTACCCTGCACGGAACAGCGAACAGCCTGAAACTAAGTCAGGATATTGACGGTTTATATACAGAACGGTATGAAACATATGAAATGCACATCGTGGGACTGCCGTTTGGCGCCGGCCGCGTAGAGGCTGACGGGAGGGAACTCGACTTTGTAGCAGATGAGCATAAACGGCTGATCGTAAAAGTTCCCAAAAATTTCAGGACCATGATGGTATTATAGCGGTACTCCGGGGGGAGGGACGGTATGGCAGGCAGCAACAAATTATAAAACCGATTATGCAGAACAACACAGTGCGCGTATGCTCGTTGTTTACCGATTTTGATATCCATTTATTCAAAGCGGGAAAACACGTAAAATTATATGAAAAACTGGGGGCACACGAGCAGGTACATGAGGGGGTTCCCGGCACCTATTTTGCCGTATGGGCACCCAATGCTGCCAGTGTATCTGTCATGGGCGATTTCAACGGCTGGAATCCGCATGCACATGCACTTTATGTGCGCTGGGACAGTTCCGGTATCTGGGAAGGTTTTATTCCCGGCGTACGCCTGGGCGGGGCGTATAAATATTATATCCGGTCGTCACAGGGGGAAATACTGGAAAAGGCGGATCCGTTTGCACTCCAATCCGAAGTGGCACCGCGCACCGCTTCCGTCGTATCCACCACCTGGTATGAATGGCAGGATGAGGAATGGATGGCCAACCGACATGAACACAATGCGTTGAATAAGCCGATTTCGGTATATGAACTGCATCTGGGGTCATGGATGCGTGACCCGGCGGAGCCGCAACGCCTGTTTTCTTATACCGAGATTGCCGATAAGCTGGTCCCTTACCTCAAAGAAGCAGGTTTTACGCACGTCGAGTTGATGCCGGTAATGGAACATCCGTACTATCCGTCATGGGGATACCAGGTGACCGGCTACTTTGCTGCCAGCTCCCGTTACGGGCGCCCGCAGGAGCTGATGTACCTGATTGAGCAGCTGCACCTCAACGGAATCGGCGTGTTTCTGGATTGGGTACCCTCGCATTTTCCGGGAGATATGCACGGATTGTATCGTTTTGATGGTACGCATTTATATGAACATGCGGACCCGCGCAAGGGATTTCATCCCGACTGGAACTCTTACATTTTCAACTATGGGCGCAATGAAGTCCGGTCGTTCCTGATAAGCAATGCCATCTTCTGGCTGGAGCGTTACCATGCAGATGGCCTGCGTGTGGACGCGGTGGCCTCCATGCTGTACCTGGACTATTCCCGTAAAGAAGGGGAGTGGATCCCCAACGAGTTCGGTGGGCGGGAAAACCTGGAGGCCGTCGGTTTTCTGAAAGAGCTGAATGAAGCCGTATACCAGCATTTTCCTGATGTGCAAACCATTGCTGAGGAATCGACGGCCTGGCCCGGCGTCAGCAGGCCTATCTATAGCGGAGGGCTCGGTTTCGGTATGAAATGGATGATGGGGTGGATGCATGATACGCTGCACTATTTTAAAGAAGATCCTTATTTCAGAAAGTTTCATCACCAGCAGATCACGTTCAGTACCATGTATGCGTTCCATGAAAACTTCATGCTCCCGTTGTCGCATGATGAAGTGGTGCATGGCAAGCGATCGCTGATATACCGGATGCCTGGTGATGACTGGCAGCGTTTTGCCAATCTCCGGGCGTTGTACCTGTATATGTTCACCCACTCCGGAACGAAATTGCTATTTATGGGCGGAGAATTTGCCCAGACGTCAGAGTGGAACTTTGATCAGTCGCTTGACTGGCATCTGCTACAGTATGCCCCTCATCAGGGCATGTTTGAGCTGGTCAAAGCACTTAATTATCTGTACCGGAAAGAACCTGCCCTCTATGAGAAAAGTTTCACTCAGGAAGGCTTTGAATGGATTGACAACGGGGATGCCTCCAACTCGGTATTGGTATACCGCCGGTCCGGAGTTCAGACAGAAAATGATCTGGTTATCGTGCTGAACCTGACCCCGCTTGTCCGCTACAGTTTCCGGATCGGTTTGCCTGCGGAGGGGGTATGGAATGTACTGCTGAATACAGATGAAGAGCGCTATGGCGGCAGCGGCGTTACCCAGTCGGAGTTATCCGCTGAATCCGTACCCTGGATGGGAAAGGACTGGTCGGCCGTGCTGACACTCCCGCCATTGGCGGGCGTCGTATTAAAGCGGTCAGACAACAGGAATAAAAACGAGGAAGATACGGTACCGGAAGAGAAGGATTAAACAGGGGGAATCTGCAATGGACGTATTAATTAATCAGGATTGCGCTGAATGCCGGCATGTCATTCATCTCAGCGCTGAGTGTTACCCGGTGGCAAAGGTCGGCGGGCTGGCTGATGTGGTGGGCGCCTTGCCGCGTTATCAGCAGCAGGCAGGTGTACGGGTATGGGTCGTGATACCCTGGTACAACAAACCGTTTGTACATCGGCATGATTTTGAAATTGTTTACGAAGGCGAATTTTACCAGGGCTCACAGCCACTGCAGCTTCAGGTCGTGCGGGAGCGGCACGGGGTACTTGGTTTTGAGTTATACCTGCTGAAGATTCCGGGTTTGCTTGACCGGGATGAAGTATACGGTTATCAGGACGAGAGCGAACAGTTCATGGCCTTTCAGCACGGTTTTTTACATTGGATTACCCGGGCCGGTATCCGTCCGGACGTGGTCCACTGCCATGACCACCATACCGGACTAACGCCCTTCCTAATGTATCATGCACCCCGCTTTGAGGCTCTCCGGACGGTGGTTACGGTCGCTACCGTCCATAACGCACAGTATCAGGGGTGGATGGACTGGAACCGGGCTATCTTGTTGCCACCATTTGATACCTGGAAATGGGGATTGCTGGATTGGGACCGTTGTATCAATCCGCTTGCCACACTGATTAAGTGCTGTCACGCATTTACCGCTGTATCAGAAGGGTATCTGCAGGAACTGTTTCAGGAAGCGAATGGCCTTGAGCAGCTGTTTGTCACGGAGCGTGGAAAGGGGTATGGCATCGTGAACGGCATTGATACGGCCGTTTGGGATCCGGCTGCTGACCCGATGCTGACAGCCCATTATCAGGCGGCGACGGCAGGAACGGGTAAAAGTCATAATAAAAAGTACCTATGCCGTCAATTCGGTTTGTCTGATAACAGGCGGCCGCTGTTGGCTTTTATAGGCCGGTTTGCGCTGGAGAAGGGGGCCGATGTATTGCCTGCTGTTATAGAAGAGCTGTGCCACCGTTTCAGGGATCAGCTGAATATACTGATTCTGGGTTCGGGCGATTTCGGTGTACAGGATGCCATTCAGGTACTTACGGCACGTTATGAAGGGCAGGTAGCTGCTTATATCGGTTATAATGAAGAACTGGCACACCGTATCTATGCAGGTGCCGATTTGCTGGTCATGCCTTCACGTGTGGAGCCCTGTGGCCTGAATCAGTTGTATGCCATGCGTTACGGGACTTTGCCCGTGGTACGGGCGACCGGGGGGCTGAAGGATACGGTGATCGACCTGCAGCATCCGGAGGGTTACGGTATCACCTTCACAGATATAACACCGGAGGCGGTGGTAGCTGCTGTTGAAAGGGCCTGCATCGTTTATGAGCAGAAGCCGTTACTGCGGAAACTGAGGAAAAGGATGATGGAGCTTGATTTCTCGTGGGATCAATCGGCTGCCGCCTATCTGGCTCTTTACAAGCGGTTGCTGCAAAGTCCGGCGACCTGATTGGTTATTGTTTGCGTTCAAAGAATGTTCACTGATATATCAACAAACTAAGATTATGATTCCAAAAGTAATTTCCATTGTGTTGGGCGGCGGCAGGGGAACCCGTTTATTTCCATTAACAGATACCCGGTCAAAACCGGCCGTCCCGATCGCCGGTAAATACCGTTTGGTAGATATCCCCATATCCAATTGCCTTAATTCCGGCTTCAACCGGATATTCGTACTCACACAGTATAACTCCGCATCGCTTAACTCACACATTAAGAATACCTATAACTTCAGTGTATTCAGTAAAGGTTTTGTCGATATCCTGGCGGCAGAACAGACCAACGAAGGCGACAAGTGGTTCCAGGGTACGGCGGATGCCGTACGGAAAGTGCAGCGGTATCTGGTGAACCATGACTATGATTACGTGCTGATTCTGTCGGGTGACCAGCTGTATCAGATGGACTTCCAGGAACTGATCCATAATCATATTAAATGCCAGGCTGACATTACACTGGCTACTATTCCGGTAAATGCCAAAGATGCCACCTCTTTCGGTATCCTGAAATCAGATGAAGAGGGACTGATCACCTCCTTTATTGAAAAGCCATCGTCTGACCTGCTACCTGGATGGAATTCTGAAGTGAGTGACGACATGAAGGTCGCCGGCCGTGAGTACCTGGCATCGATGGGTATCTATGTGTTTACCAAAGAGGGGCTTAACAAGCTGCTGACAGAAAATCAGGGGATGGACTTCGGAAAAGAGCTGATTCCGGATGCGATCGGCAATTATAAAATGCTGAGCTACCAGTATGACGGGTACTGGACGGATATCGGTAATATTGATTCCTTTTTTGAAGCCAATATTGGTCTGACAGACGATATTCCGCTGTTTAACCTGTTTGATAAGCATACGATTTTTACCCGTGCGCGCATGCTCCCACCTTCCAAAATATCGGGTACCACGCTGGATAAGGTGTTGGTGGCTGACGGATGTATCATCGCTGCCGACCGTATTGAGCGTTCGGTTATTGGTGTCAGGTCCCGTGTCGGTAAAGGAACAAAGATCAGGAATACCTATATGATGGGCAGCGATTTTTACCAGAGCCTGGATGAAATAGAACAGTTCCGGGCGGCGGGTATACCCCTCGTTGGCGTGGGCGAGCACTGTGAAATCGAAAATACGATCCTTGACAAAAGCTGTTCGATCGGGAATGGGGTAAAGATCAAAGGGGGCAGTCACCTGGCCGACGGGGATTTTCCCACGCATACGATACGGGATGGTATTGTGGTCGTGAAAAAAAGAGCGGTAATAGGTGACGGCACTATGATAGGGCTCTGAGGCCGCCATGAGATTTTTTTTCGTCAATAACGACAATTTTGTCTAAGTTTGTACGTTAATGGAAACCTCCGTTTTATATCTTAATCCCGCTTATAATACATGGATAAACTGCTTATAAAGTCGGCCACGCTGGCCTTTCCCGGTATGGAACCGGATGGCAGGGAAGCAGATGTGTTGATCTCAGATGGAAAAATTAACCGGATCGGTGCTCCGGGAAGCATTTCTGACGACGGGGCCCGGCCTGTCGAAGCAGCGGGTACCGTGCTGGCACCCGGTTTTTTCGACCTGAACGCTAATTTCGGGGAACCCGGCCTGGAGACCAAAGAGGATGTGCTCAGCGGGGCGCACGCCGCGGCCGCGGGTGGGTTCACGGCAGTAGCTGTTCAGCCCAATACCGAACCGGCCCTGCATAGCCGCGCTGAAATTTCGCTGGTTGTAAACCGTGCGCGGGGCTTATTGGTGGATATTTATCCGCTGGCAGCTGTAAGCCGGCAGCGGGAAGGGAAGGAACTGGCGGAATTGTATGACATGAAGCTGGCCGGTGCATTGGCCTTTACTGACGGGAACCGCAGTGTACAACAGGCCGGGCTGATGGGCCGGGCGTTATTATACAGCAAAGGTTTTGGCGGATTGGTCATGTCTTTTGCGGAAGACCGTTCGGTAGCGGGTAATGGACGGGTGAATGAGGGAGAAATGAGCACCCTGTTGGGTATGAAAGGTAACCCGAATCTGGCGGAGGAGCTGATGGTATCACGGGACCTGCGGCTGGCGGCGTACAACGAGGCACGTATCCATTTTTCTACGATCAGTACGGCCGGTAGTGTATCCCTGATCCGTGCTGCGAAAGCGGAAGGTATCCGGGTGACATGCGACGTAGCCGCCCACCACCTGGTGCTGACCGACGCGGTACTCGGCAGTTTTGACAGTAACTATAAAGTAAAGCCACCGCTGCGGACAGAGGAAGACAGGGTTGCCCTATTGGAAGGCTTGCGCGATGGCACGGTGGATGCAGTTGTGTCGCAGCACACTCCGCATGAAATTGAGTATAAGGCAGTGGAATTTGAAACAGCGGCTTATGGAATTATTGGTCTGCAAACGGTGCTGCCACTACTGGTGCAGGCCGGTCTTACTGCAGGGCAGATCGTACAGGTGCTTTCCATAAATCCCCGCCACATTGCAGGCTTGCCGCTGCCGGAGCTGAAAGAAGGAGCGGTCGCCAACATGGTGTTGTTTAATCCAAAAGAAAAATGGACCTTTGATGCAGCGACCAACCGGTCGAAATCTGCTAACAGTCCGTTTTTAAATACCGGACTAACGGGCAAGGTATTGCTGGTGGTCAATAACGGACAGGTATACGATGGATAACCAGATACAACAAAGCCTGAAGGCGGCAATAAGCGCATATGGGCAACAAAGCGGTGCCGATGGTATCGGACTGGCCAACGGGCTGGCGCAGGTATTTGCGGCGGAAGCGCCATTTATGGAAAAGGTGGCGCAGATGGATGCTTTGCTGGATGATGCCCCGCGCTTTGAAGAGCTGAGGGAGGTGGTGTTCGACCTGCTGCTGATGAACTTTTTTATAGATGACGTAAAAAAGCTGGAAGAGGATTACCTGGAGTCGGAGGAATGGGAGGCGATTGAGGAGGAAACGATCGACCGGGGGACGGAATTGCTGAACATGCTGCTCTACATCAGGGAGTGCCAGGATGAAGGATTGGAACCCGAACTGGGGGACTACCTGAAAGAATTCCTGCTGGTGGATGAAGATGAGTTTCAGGATGAATACCGTATTTATGAACCGATGATCGCCAATCAAACCTTGATGGATAGCTCCTATGAAGAAATTGCTAAAATAGCCGGCAACATTGTGCCGGACCATGAATTGTCGGAATTGTTTTATCCCTTAATGGGCTTCTTTTATGAGCAACAGCCTGGTCGGGACGACTGGAATGTGTTTAGTAGGTTTAGCCGTAACCCAGCTTTCGATACAGCTGTGTATCAATTGTTGCTAACCTATAATTAAGATCAAAAAGTACGTTTATTATGACAACACATACAAATACCGGGGAACAACCTGCCCTTATTAAGGTAGCGATTACTAATGGGTTGATCTGGGCGTTCATCAAAATTATTCTTTTCCTGTTTGCCTACTACGTGGCACCGGATTTGTTGTCGAACATATTCTATGGGGTATTTTCTTTTGGTGTTTCCATCGTATTGGCCATCTACTTTATTAAAGATATTCAGAGAAAACTTGGAGGTTATTGGACCTTTCGGATAGCTTTGAAACACATTTTCTTACTATTTTTTGTTCAAATCGCATTGACAACGGTATTTGATACGGCCTTTGGTAAATGGATTGAACCCACATATACCGATATGCGCTTAGAAGAGGTCCGTAACCAGGCTGTCGAAAGTGCAGAAAGCATGTACAGCGATCAAGACCAAATTGATAACATGGTTGAACAAGCGGAAAGCTGGTCGAAAATGCTCATAGATCCCGATTTTAAAGCGTTTACAGCCATATTGAGTATCCTGGCGATTTTCTATTTCATTGGTGCCATGATCTTTGCTGCTATTTTTAAACGGGAACGCCCTATATTCATTAACCCGGAAGAGTGGAAGCCGGAGGGCGGCAATGAGCCGCGCGAACAACCTTAACAATACCTCCGGATGGACATCTCAGTCGTCATACCCCTGTACAATGAAGTGGAGTCGCTCCCTGAGCTGGCGTCCTGGATCAAGCGGGTCATGGATAAACACGACTTTTCTTATGAAATCGTGTTTGTGGATGACGGCAGCAACGATGGCTCCTGGGAGCAGATCGAGCAGCTGAGTTTCCATGACGAACATATCCGTGCGGTAAAGTTCCGCCGGAACTACGGCAAATCGGCCGCGCTTAACGTGGGCTTCGCCGCGGCACAGGGAGAAGTGGTGATCACCATGGATGCCGACCTGCAGGACAGTCCCGATGAAATTCCGGAGCTGTACCGACGTATTATCCAGGAGGACTTTGACCTGGTATCCGGTTGGAAACAGAAGCGCCACGATCCATTGAGCAAAACCCTGCCTACTAAGGTCTTCAACGCAGTAACGCGTAATATGTCAGGTATCCACAACCTGCATGACTTTAATTGCGGACTGAAAGCTTACCGCAAAGACGTGGTAAAAAGTATCGAGGTATATGGTGAGATGCACCGGTATATCCCGGTGATTGCCAAGTGGGCAGGCTTCCGTAAGATCGATGAGCAGGTCGTACAGCATTACCCACGCAAATATGGTCAGACCAAATTCGGCTTCGGCCGGTTTATCAAGGGGTTCCTGGATTTGCTGTCTATCTTTTTTGTCGGGAAGTTCAGCAAACGGCCCATGCATTTCTTCGGTACGCTCGGCGTGCTGAGTTTTCTGGGCGGGTTTATCATCGCCATCTGGCTGATCACCGAGAAGCTGATCAGCATTGCGGAGAACACGCCTTACCGGAACGTTACCGACCAGCCGTTATTCTTCATTGCCCTGGTAGCCATTATCGTTGGTACCCAGCTGTTCCTCACCGGCTTTATCGCCGAGATGATTTCTAGAAGCACACCCGACCGGAATAACTATCAGATCGAAAAAGTGATTTAGCACGTGTTGTTTTCCATCATCATCCCGCTGTATAACCGCCCGGACGAAATAGACGAGCTGCTGGACTCGCTTACCCGGCAGGACGATCAGCAGTTTGAGGTACTGGTGATCGAAGACGGATCCGTCCGTGATGCTGCGTCCGTGGTGGTCCGGTATCAGGGGAGGCTGGACCTGCACTATTATGTAAAGGAGAACGGCGGACAGGGATTTGCACGCAACTTCGGCTTCGAACGAGCCAAGGGAGATTATTTCATCATATTTGATTCCGACTGCCTGATACCGCCGGATTATATCAGCAACGTGAGGAAGAGCCTGCAAGCACACTGGCTGGACGCCTACGGCGGTCCGGATGCCGCCCACGAAAGTTTCACCCCGGTACAGAAGGCCATTAGCTACGCCATGACGTCACCATTTACCACCGGTGGTATCCGGGGGAATAAAAAACACATTGGCCCTTTTCATCCCCGCAGCTTTAACATGGGGTTATCGCGCAAGGTGTGGCAGGCGGTGGGTGGGTTTACGCTGACCCGGCTCGGTGAGGATATTGAATACAGCATCCGCATTCAGCGGGCCGGGTTTACAACCGGACTGATACCGGAGGCATTCGTTTACCATAAACGACGGACCAGCTTTCTACAGTTTTATAAACAGCTCCATTTTTTCGGAAGGGCACGGATCAATATCTATAAACATTTTCCGGAGGAACTGCGGTTGGTGCACTTTTTTCCGGCTGCGTTCACGGTATTCCTGGGGGTAACCGTTTTGTTGAACGTATTTGCCGGGGTGGCGGACTGGCTGGCTTTGTTGCGGTGTTTGGCTAATATGGTACTTGGGGTTTATTTGTTCCTGCTGTTTGCACACGCGGTGTCCCGTACGCGCCATCTAACGGTAGCGATCTTGTCAGTTTGGGCCTCACTGATCCAGTTTGTCGCTTACGGGATGGGATTTATACAGGATTTT
>CAZJKM010000027.1:5684-29692 GCA_964546645.1 uncultured Sphingobacteriaceae bacterium | reverse complement strand
GTTATAAGGGTCCTGGTCATTATATCCCGGATCTTCACCCACCGGCAGACCGTTCCTGGTTTCATACAGATCAATGAAGTTCTGTGTCGGTGAAGCGAGGTGTACGTTGCCTGTTTCGCGTGAATTCAGGATGAAACTGGCGTTCCATGAAGAAGCCAGCGGGATACCCGGTGATGCAGCGTTGGTATTGGTAACCTTATAAAAGATCGCCTCATCACTGACGAGTTGGGTTTTGTTGTAGAAAATTTTACTGTAATCATCCACATTCCTGCCCGGCATCAACCGGTGTGTATTCTGTGTTTGTATATGGACAATGGCATCGGCAGCCGCTTTTGCCGCCCGTTCACAAAGTGCCTGGTTATACTGCAGGTTGCTGTTCATATTCGGACTGGCCGCATAAAGTAGCGCCATACCCTTTAAAGCCAGTGCTGCAGACTTGGTTACTCGTCCCTTTTCAGCAGGCGGCCACCGCTCAGGCAACAACTGAAAAGCCTGATCCAGGTCACTCACCAACCATTCCGTCGACTCCTGGTAGCTAAGCCGTTCCAGATCCATCTCACTATCGGAGTTAAAGACCTTGTCGAATTTAAAGAAACCCCCAAACCGCCGGATCAACTGAAAATAATTCCAGGCACGATAAAAATAAGCCTGGCCAAGCAATTCATTCTTCTGTTGTTGTGTGGCATCGGTGAGCTCATCAATCCGCTCAATACACAGATTAACCGTCCTCAGGTTTTTGAAAGCCATGTACGCAATCGGCATCTGACTGACGTTGATGGAGGTGACAGCCTGGCTGGACAACAAGTGCCACGCAATCTCCACCGAATTGCTTGCCATATAATTGCCATTGTTCACACTGCTCGCCGGTTCACCGGTGGCCGTCGTTATCCCCTCGTCACCCAACGCAAACGTATAACCGTTATAGGTACCATGAAAAAAATCCTGGTCATAGACATATACCTTATCCAAAGCTCCCCTGAAGGCATGGTATTTTGCATATACTTCTGCATCTGTCACTCCCATTTCAGGGGACTTATCCAGGTACTTTTCACAGGAACCCAGTGTCAGTATAGCCATGATCATCGATCCGATCGTTATCAGGCGTTCCTTTTTCATATTTTTATTTATCTTTTGCATGTCAACCTCCTTTAGAATTTCAGACGCATACCCAGATTATACCGTTTTATAATAGGATAGGAACTTTCGTTCGCTCCTTCCGGGTCAATCCGTCGATCAAACGGGGAAATCGTAAACAGGTTATTCCCGTTTACATAGAGCTGTAAACCGGAAGCACCATACCGGGTGCGATCCAGTGTGAAATCATAACTGGCTTCCATCGACTTTAACCGTATGTAAGAAGCGTCATTAACGCCATAGGTTGAGTTAAACCGATTATGCTGTACCACCGCCAAAGACATTCTCGGCCGGGTTGCCGTTTCGGCGGTCTCCGGTGTCCAGCGATCCACACTTTCAGGCCAGGCGGTGACATAACGGGTCGGGAACTCCCACAGCAAATTGTAGGTCAATCGCTTTTCCACATCAAACACGCCATAAAAATTAGCCCTGAAATCAAATTTTTTATACCTGAAACCCAGGTTCAGGTTATAGGTGTACAGCGGGATGCTGTTCAGGTACAAGGGTACCCGGTCGTTATCGTTGACCACCCCATCCCCATTATAATCTGTATACAGCATATCACCGGGCTGACGGGATGCATTCTGCCAGATTGAAGGGGCGTAGTTGTAGACATCGTCCCATGAATTGAAAAATCCGGTTTGCAATAAGCGGGTATCAAACGTAATCGGCTTACCGGCATTCCGCTGATAATCGAGACGGTTAGGCGGATCGTCCCTGTTGATGACGCGGTTCTCCTGAAACGAAAATCCGGGCTTGATAAAAAAGCTGAAATGTTCATTGAGCTGATCTGTCCATGCCGCCTCTATCTCGTATCCGTGGCTCTTGGTCTCACCTATATTGGCATCGGTAGCACCCTGTCCGAACCATGCCGGCGTGGTATTGCTGCGATTCATCAGGATGCCACGGCGCTGGTCGGCAAACCAGTCTACGGTAATACTGAGTTTAGAGAACAACCCGAGCTCAACCGCAAAGTTCTGCTTGATGGATGTCTCCCAGGTTGCACCCACATTTGCCGCCTGACCTTCATAGTACAAGGGGCCGAACGTATTGGCGAGGTCAGCACCGAAAATGGAGTAAGCCCCTGTTGCATAGTCTGTAATGTACGTAAAAGGAGCGGCACCGTGATCACTTCCCACTTCACCATAGGAATAGCGGAATTTCAGGTTATTGAGGAACTGAAGCGACGATGCGTTTTTTATAAAATCCTCCTGCGTAACCACCCAACCTAAGGCGAGAGAAGGGAAAAAGCCAAAACGTTTTCCCGGAGCAAATTTTTCAGATCCCGTATACGCTCCGTTAAATTCCGTCAGGTACTTATTACTGTAGGCATAGGTCGCCCTTCCCACCCAGGCCTCTTCATACGAAGGGAAACTCGCGTTGTTATTATTCTGGCGCCGGAAGAACAGCCCCATTGCGGAGACGTCGTGTTTGCGGAAGGTGTTCGCATACTGGATGGTACCTTCATAATACAGGTTCCGATCAAAGTCAAACACACTCTCATTGCCAATAACGGCCGGCTTTTCCACCCACTCCGTAACCGGATTCGCATCAGAGAACCATTGCTCGGGAGCTCCCGGTACAGCCTGGTAAATGGCTAATATATCTTTGTCGATTAACTGCCTGGTTCCGTACAGCGAATTGAATGAAACTTTTCCCTGCACAAAGAGCCCCTTTGTCAGAAAATCAAGCGATTGCTTCACGATCACATCCGAAAAGAACTTCGATGTTCTTTCCAGGCCGCTGCCCTGGTAGTTCAGGTTGTACAACGGATTCCACCACCGGCCGATAGGCGTCGTACCCAGCACCCCGTTCTCGTAGCGCACCGGAAACAGGTAATTAGGTGTCAGGTACATGACCTGATAGAAATCGGCCACGGTAGACGAGGTAAACGGGTCATTCCCCATATAAGACATCGGCCGGTTCCGGAACCCCATATCACCGGCCAGGTTCAGACTGACCTTTGTAGTGGGTGTCGCATCCAGGTCAATGTTGCTCCGGTAGTTGTATCGCCGGTAACGGAAGGACGGGTCATACTCCGGTTGCTTTTCCGTTTTGAATATATCACCATCGCTCATATAGCCTAATGATGAAAAATAGCGGATCTTATTCCCCCCACCCGAAACATTCAGGTTGTACTGCTGGCTCAGCGCGTAATCCCGGAAGAGCAGTTCTCTCCAGTCTATTTCAGGACGGTAATACGGATCACTGCCCGTTCGCCAATAGTCAATATTCTGCTCGCTATATAAAATATCCCAGGCTCCCTCATTCCGGTTTGCCTCATTATACAGTTGCCTGGCAGTGACCTGGTCCGCTACTTCAAACGAATAAGTAGGTAACTTAAAGCCGACATTAGACGTAAAAGACACCTGCGGTTTACCGGCCTTCCCACGCCGGGTGGTGATCAGGATGACACCATTGGCCCCCTTCACCCCGAAAACCGCCGTGGCAGACGCATCTTTCAGTACCGAAATGGACTCAATTTCATTAGGATCCACGTCGTTCATACTCCGTTCAACCCCATCCACCAGAATAAAAGGGTTACTGTTTCCCCACGTAGAACGTCCCCTTATAAAAATCGTCGCCTGGTCCCGGCCCGGCTCACCCGAGCTGGTGATGGCCGTAACACCAGGCAAAACACCGGATAATGCCGAACTGACGTTCGTTGCCCCGCCGGTTCGAAGCAACTCTTCCCCTTTCAGCTGAGTAATAGCTCCGACTGCCGATGCCTTTTTCTGAACACCATAGCCGACAACCAGCACTTCGTCCAGTGCCGTATCATCCAGCTGAAGCGGTACAGAGACCGTTGTCCGCCCGCTGATGTCCACCTCCCGGGTTACATAACCCGTAAACGATACCGACAGCTTGCCCGTCAGCGATGGCACACCGATCTCAAACTCACCATTGTCATTGGAAGTAACCGTGGACGTTCCCCCGACATAACGGATGGTCGCCATCGGAAGCGGCTTCCCGGTGAGCTCCTCCGTCACCCTACCCCGGACAGTGGTCTGGGCAACCGACTCTCGTGTTGTCAGCCCAAGTAAAAGCAGAAGTAATAAAAGTAATTTTCTGTTTATCATAACCATTGATTCATATCTGTTTATATGTTAAATTTGATTGGCCGAAAGACATCTTTGACACGTAAATAATTCCATCGGTATGCAGCCCATCGCAGGCTGTACCGTTTATAGTCTGATCCTCATTACCACTCCAGGTCACGGTAGTCGTAATACCTGTATGTTCCGTATTCCGTCCCTACCAACAGGTTATTCGGGTTACCGGAACCAATCGGTCCCGTAGCCGGCACACACGAGTGGGCACCAAACAACAGCTCCTTTCCTTTATATTTAAGCATTTTCGGAAATTCATAAACCGGCCTTTCCTCGGTTCCGGAATTTCTCAGGAACAACACCGAGGCACCTTCATTCTTCTGCCCCCAGTTATAAGGAAGACCGGTTACGGGGTTTGGAAGCGACTGCGCCCGTCCTGTCCCGATCAGCAAGTCCTTCACACCGTCATTATCCCAGTCTGCAATATGGATCTTAATCCGGCCCACTTGCCCCCCGGGGCGCCTGTTTGCCTTGATATAGACACTATCCCCAATAGTCAGCTTACCTCCGTCTTTCAGATTGTAACTATCCAGCTGCCAGTACAAATGAAGTTCATTGTCCGTATCCAGCATGATATAAGCATTCCTGTCGCCCAGTTTACCGACTCCGGGTTTTACGCGCCAGCCGCCATGCATATCCAGGCCATCAAGGTACAGCGGCCGTTCGGGCTCCAGTTTCGGCCGGGTACGGGTCCCTGCATTCATGTATACCATAAACTTCCCACGGCTGTCGCCGGTCAGGATATCTGGCAGTCCGTCACCGTTCCAGTCATAGACCGTCGGGCAGGAATAGCCCCACCGTGCTTCACCGGGTCCCTGAATATCTTCCCGGTACCCCGGCTGGATATGGATAACAGTTCCTCCTGCCGTCAGTTTTTCGGGCACGGCATAAACGGGACGGGCATTGCTTCCCAGGTTCTTAAAAAACAAGATGAATCCGGGCGAGGTTCCTGAAACAATATCCAGAATACCGTCCCCATCCCAATCCACCAGATTGGGGACCACTAATGAGCCGCCGTATAGCAACGGGTCCTGTTGCAACAGGTGCGCTGGTTCTGCAAATACCAGATTTCCGTTTTTATCAATGGTATGCCGGTCCTGATAGTAATAAATACCACCCTCTCCGGATGCAATGATGCCGGAAACCTGATTGCTGCCCTGGTAATATACCGGCGATGCATGTATCACCGGCTGTCGCTGGATAATCCCCTTACCATCAACAACAAATCGTTTTTCGCTAAGACGTTCAGGCAATTGCTCCGTACCGAAGACCAGTAAGTTACCCATTCTGGTACCACAAATGAGATATTGCTCCCCTTGCTGCTCTGTCAACGTAAAGCCGGAAATATCGAATAACGCTACATCATAATCTGTTAAAGGCTTCACTTCAATGGTCTTTACCCGGTCAATTTTTTCGGATACCACTGCTCCGAAAACAGCAACTTTGGGTAAATCAGTTGGCCAGAACCCTTCCGGGGTAAAATACAGACTATCGCTCAGGCCGATAAAATTTCCTGCCTGCCGCACCGTAAACAGGAACAGGTACGACCCGTTGGCAAGACGGAGCACGCCATGGGAAGAGAAGCCCCGGGGCAGGCCCGCTATACCGATCTCCTTTCCGTTGGGAAACGACCGTCGCTCCTGATCAAATTCAAAAAACCGCAGGCTTTTATTTCCCCGCCATACCCCGTAAATAGTGGTACCTTCCTGCAACAGTACCGCTTTCTCCGAGCCGGCGTTTTCGTAAGGGCCCTGCAACGGAACAGGTGCAGAAAATACGGGTATCTGATTTTTGACCGACTGCAGCTGGTACATAAAAATACCCGGTTTTCTGGCGTCGCCCTGTAAGAACAGGAAGGGCTGCTTATCTTCTTTCAATACCGCATTGCCCATGACGTGTCCGGTCAGCGACGGCAATGCAAAATGCCCCGTTTCCGTACCTGCGGCAAGTGGCTGACCGCTGACCGGAGATTGTCCGTATCCGCGGCTGCCTGCGTGCAACATCATAAAAAACAGTACATAATACTTTACCATCGCTCAGTTGGGTTCAATAGTTATAACCAGTATGACAAATATAGTTGTGCCGGACGCCCGTTTGATGCAAATTATTACCTTGTTTTTATACGATCTTATCGACAACCATCAATGCAGTGAAGGCAAGCTGATCGTTTCAAAAAGCACATTGTACTTTTCAAATAAGGTATCTACTTTTTCACGTACATCATCGCCGAATGTCCCGACAAACCTCCTGGTAAAACGGGAAATCTGCACCCCTCTTTTCTGTAAAAAATATTTCGCAACAATCGGATATACCTCATGCATCACGTCCATATGATCAATAAAGAACTGCTGTACCAACGCCACTTCTTCCTGCTTTTCGGAATCATTGTAATGATCGCACAGCCATACCACCAGCTCCGGGAAATAGTTCCCCTGTATGCAGGAAAGTCCGGCCGAACCTGCCCGCAACGATTCCACGGCATGCACCATGTAGGCATCGTATAAGCCAAAGTCGGCGTAGGCAGCAGTTACCGCCAGTTTGGCTTTGATAAGCGCCAGATCCAGACAGGTATCTTTGTGATAAATCACCCTGCCGGTTGATACAAAATCCTTCAGCTGTTCGGCAGTCAATACCCGCTTAAACGGATCCGGACATTCGTAGAACCCCAGCGGGATACCTTCTGTTTCATCCAGCAGCTGATGTACTTGCTGATTAAAAACAGCCTCCGGGGCATCTTCGTCAGCCAGCATATTCGTGATGACAATACCTGCATCAATACCGGTATCGTACATTCGCTTTACAAAATCAGCCTGCTGCCGGATCGGGCCGCCAAAAGTTGCGGTAGCCACAACGGGTACAGCACCACCTGCCACCTTCACCACGTGGCGGGTTATTGCCAGGCGCTCCTCCCCGCTCAGCTCAAACATCTCGCTGGACAGGCAATTGGCAAACAAGCCGGCCGCACCGGCTTCCAGATACAGTTCCGTTAAACGGGTCAGTCCGTCATAATCCACCACACCGGTATCTGTAAAAGGGGTCAGCATGACGGGAATAAAACCTTTGTTCTTCTTGCTCATTGAGTTTAATTGTTGTTCTTATAATGGCTCATTGGTCCCGGTGTCAAAAAAACCGGTACACAGAACAAAGGTACCCTGAACAAAAAGTGGTTTTTTATGATATATTGGCGGTTGATTATACAATATTAGCGGTTTGGCAGACCGGTATTATTGTATACCTGCGACCGGCTGCTGCGGTTTCGCGGCCCTCGTAAACCGGTAGCTGGCACTAACCCGGTAATTCCGGGTACGCAGGATGCGGTTGCTCTCCTGCAGGTAAGTAGCCCCTGACGTCATCATCCCATCCACCAGTTCCGATGTGTGCTGGTCAAAAAACGGATCTGTCGCCATCAGGCGAAGCTGAAACTTATTACTAAGGAAGGACTTCCGGAAGCCGAAATCAGTCGTAACCGATCCCCGTTGCCTCCCCTGGGAAACCACGCTGTTGACGTAGGTAACACGCGCTTCTGCCGCAATTTTATGCGGTAGTGTCACAGCAGCTCCCATATTCAGCCTGCTGCTCCACCCGGTACGGTGCTGTACCAGTGAAGACGGTGAATGGTAATCTACCTTAGACGCCATCGCCCCCCAATTGAAGGTGAGGTTCCTGCCATGCTTGTAGTTCCCGATCAGGTGAAGCGTTAATGCATCGCGGGAAGCAAGGTTTAGATAGGTCACGCTATCAGCCGTGATCCGGAAGCGTTCAATGATATCGCCCGAAGTGGCGTAGGAAAGGCGGGGATTGAACGTCCACCGCTGACCGGAGATTCCGTAGCTGAGCTGATACTGATGGATATAGGAAGGCTGGAGGTACGGGTTACCAAAACTGACATTTGCCGGATTGGAGTTGTTTACCAGCGGGTTGAGCATGTGCTCACGCGGGCGCATCAGGCGCATGCTGTAACTGGCGTTGAGGCTGTGCCGCTTTTTGATCACTTTGCTGACAGATACATTCGGGAATACATTGAGATAGGGATCCGGGCTTGCATCCGGCCCAGCCGTCTCCCTCAGTGTTAACCGGGTATGCTCCGCACGCAACCCCGCCCGAAACGACCACCTCGTCCGGGTGCGGAAGTTAAAACTGGTATACAATGCCTGGATCACCTCCGTGTACCGGAAGGTATTTGACAGGATGGAATTGGCGGTATCCGCTCCGGTATCATAATCAAATCCCGTCACCGCCTGCGCATTGCCGTTGTCACTCATGGAAGTATTAAAACCGGTGCTGAACGTCAGCATGTTGGTGATGGGGCGCCGGTAATTCACATTCATCTCCAGGCGGCGGTTGTCAATCATATTCCCCATAAACTGATCGAACAGATCCGGATCATTTCCGTTCGCGTGCGCTGTCTCCCGAAAAATATGCCGTTCCTGTTCCCGCGTGTTGGTGTAGGCTACCAGACCGGCTTCCAGGCTTTCATTATTTTTGCCAAATTTTGCCGTATAATGTGCATTCAGCTCATAATTCACCCCATCGAAATCACTGCCATTCTGCTGCGTACGATATTCCTGCTGATCCCGGTCGGCATTGAGCCGGTAATCATCCAAAACAGATCCTGCTGTATTCGTAGCGGTATTAAAGTTGGCTGAAACCGTCAGATTCTGCTTCGGCGTGATATCCCAGTCTATGGACGACCGGATGTTGTGTCCCTGCATGAAATGATCACCGCCGGACAACTGGTCAATAAATGAATGAGGCGTTGTCTGATCCCCCACCCGGTAGTTGCTCCGGAAAGTCGTTCCTTCTGACAGGCGGGTAATATTTCGGTATCCATAACTGGTATTCACGGAAAAGCCTTTGTTCCGGAATGCCACATAGGCGCTACCGTTGTAATTATCGATGGTACCGGCGGTCAGGGTAACCGCTCCGTTCAATCCGATTCGGTAACCTTTGGCAAGAACGATATTAATAATTCCGTCCCCGTCCGCCGCATACCTGACGTCCGGATTGGTAATCACTTCCACCTTTTCAATGGCATCGGCAGGAAGTACATTCAGCAGGTCTGCCAGCGTTTCCGCTGTGTAGTCGGACGGTTTCCCGTTGATGAAAACGCGCGTATTAATCTTGCCGGCGATGGTGGGCTTTCCGTCGATATCCACATCCACCATCGGAACGCTTTTCAGCAAGTCACTGGCCACACTGCCTTCCGCCATGATGCTTTTCGAAGCATTGAAGGTAACAGTGTCAGCACCGAACTCCACAAGCGGCGGCTCATGGGTAATCACCACTTCATCCAGTGTGTTATCCGTGACGTCCATATAAACCGTGCCTAAGCTGACTTTTTTTGATGTTGTCTGTATGGATACCTGGTCCAGGTTAACCACATCGTATCCGACAAGCGATAGCCGGATCTGGTAACTGCCAGTCGACAATCCGGAAAGAACGAACGCACCGTCAGCACCCGTTTTGGTCTGTCCTCCCTCCACAACAGCTACCGTTACATTTTCCAGTACCTGTCCCGTTTCCCGTTCTTTCACCACTCCCCTGATCTGTCCGCCCTGTTGCTGTGCGAACGAAACAGGTGACAGGAAAAACGATAACAGTAAAAAGGAAATCACACCGTAAGCAGCAGCTCTCATCGGCACCGTCTTGTATGCTCTCTTGTTTGTTTTAGTATCTGCGTATCGCGTAATAACTACGGGTACGTACCCCAAAATACCACAAAAAAAAGTATAAATCCAAATCCCTGCCGAAAAATCAACAGATTATACCGGGAGTTGATCCGTTTTTCATACTTTCCAGGGATATTTTTCCGCAAAGCGACGGATGAGGTGCATCATATACTGGTTACCCGGATAGCGGGATAGCCTGTCACGCACGGCAGCGATAGCATCAACGACTTCCTTTCAGACATGTCAGTAACCTTCCCGTCAAAAAGATACTCAGGGTACCCACTACGATCACCATATTGGCGTGCAGCGGGTTCCGAAGATACCCGTATTGTTCCGGGATCAGGTACGAAAACGTCATCCAGATAATCACACAGATACCGACAACCGTGCCGGCAATAGCCTCCGCATTTCCGGAGCGTTTACTGATAATACCCAGCAGGAATAACCCCAGCATCCCGCCTGCGAATATGCCCGACAATTGCCACCAGATATCCAGTATACTTTTCACCCCGATCATCGCCACCCCGGCAAACATACCCAGCAACCCGAAAACAGCCGTTGCTATGTATAACAGCCGCAGCTGTCCTTTATTGCTTATTCCGGGATTGATATAACGTTTGTAAATATCTTCAGAAAATACCGTAGCCGATGCATTCATACCGGAACTGATGGTACTCATGGCGGCCGACAGGATGGCTGACACAATCAGTCCGACCAATCCGGTGGGAATCTTCGTTACCATAAAATGCGGCATGACTTTATCGCCGTAATCTTCCGGCTTCAGGGCAGCCGCCACCCGCGCGATTTCTTCTCCGGATGCACCGGCAGAAAGCCGTTCTGCCGCTGCCTGCAGCTTAACGGGTTCCAGCAACTCCGGATTGACCTGGTAATAGGCGTATAAACAAGCTCCTATAATAAAAAACAACAACGATGCAGGAACATAAATCCATACGCAAAGCCATACGGATTTGCCGGCCTCCCGCGGAGATGTTGCCGTATGATACCGCTGTACATAATTCTGGTCCATACCAAAGTTATTCAGGTTGATAAAAAACCCATACAGCAGGATTACCCAGAAGGTAGACTGCGTCCAGTCAAGGCTGAGGCTGCCCATGCTGAATTTATGATCTGCCTGCCCGATTTCCACAATCCGGGATATGCCCCCCGGCATATTGACCACGATCAGGTAGACAATCAGCACGGCTCCCAGGGTTTTGATCACCCCTTGTACCACCTCGGTCCAGATCACCGCTTCAATCCCGCCCATAACCGTATAAATAATGATACAGATACCGGTTACCAGCATGATCGTCTCCATGGAATAGCCGGTAAGAGCCTGCAGGCTCAGGGCAATACCAAAGAAAATGGAACCCATCCGGGCGAGCTGGGTGAGCAGAAAACAAATAACCGCGTAACTGCGTGCCCAGGCACCGAAACGCTTTTCCAGGTTGGTGTATGCGGACACCTCACCGGTAGCCCGGTAAAACGGGACGAAGTATTTTACGGCAACCCACGCGGCCAGCGGCATCGATAAACTGAAAACGAACGCATTCCAGTTACCGCCAAAAGCCTTCCCCGGCACCCCCAGAAAGGTATTGCTGCTTAAAAAGGTCGCATAGATGGACAGACCGATCGCCCAGCCGGGTATCAGGCCTCCCGCTTTGGTAAACTGGTCGGCACTCTTATTTTTTGAAGAGAACCAGACGCCTACCAGCACCATGCCTACCAGATAAATCAATATGACCGCAATATCAATGACGGGAAGATTCTTCATACAAACGTATTATAATGGTCTATTGTTGTTTCTGCTACAAACATACATTTCTTTCGGCTGTATTTTTTATAGCGTGTTAACGGTTCGTTATACGATCTTAGCAGGCATCACCGCACCCAACGCCCTGTATTGCTGATACAGCTGCTCGTAGATACCGGTACGCGCTGCGTCGGGGTAATAGGTCGTTTCAAACCCGGAGGACATGGCGGACTGTGCCTGACGGATATCCGGATAAAGGCCGCTGACAACCGCTGCAAACATGGCGGCCCCCAGCGCACAGGCCTGTTCGCTCTGCACGGTTTTAACGGGACGGTTCAGGATATTGGCAAGCGTCTGCATCACAAAGGGTGATTTTTTGCTGATCCCCCCCAGTGCGATCACGTCGTGTACCGGAATCCCCTCCTGCTCAAAACGGGCAATGATCGCCTTTGATCCAAACGCCGTAGCTTCTACCAGCGCCTTAAATATCCGGGCCGGATTGCTGCCCAGATGCAGGCCGGCAATCGCTCCCGTCAGGGTCAGGTCTGCATCGGGGGTACGGCGGCCATTGATCCAGTCGACCGCTATTTCATCGTCTGCCCGGAGCGGCAGGGCCGCTGCCTGCCGGTTCAGTTCATCCAGCAGGCGGCCGGCGATGGCTGTTTGTTCGTCCGGACGGATCCTGTCGGCGTAGACAGTCTGCAACGGGAACGCCAACAGCCCGGCGAACCACTGGTAGACATCCCCGAAGGCCGACTGACCGGCCTCAAAGCCGATCATCCCCGGCAGGATAGACCCGTCCACCTGGCCACAAATACCCTTCACCAGCTGCTCTCCGTGCTGTCCCGGTGGCGCAACCAGCATGTCGCAGGTAGAGGTCCCCATGACCTTCACCAGACTGTATGGTGTAATACAAGCGCCAACCGCACCCATGTGCGCATCAATGGCCCCTACGCCGATCACGATATCCTCCGCAAGTCCCAGCTTGTCTGCCCAGGCCCGGGAAAGGTTCCCGGCGGCCTGATCGGCGGTATACGTCTCCCGGTACAGTCTTTCCCGGAGGTCCGCAAGCCGCGGATCCAGCTGCCGGAGAAACGACGCGGACGGAAGGCCGTCAAAATGTTCGTGCCACATGGCTTTATGCCCGGCCGCACAACGGCTGCGCCGGATGGCCAGCGGGTCGGTATGACCTGTCAGCACGGCCGGCAGCCAGTCGCACTGTTCTACCCAGGAATAGGCACCTGCCGCTACCGCCTGGTCTGTTTGCAGGACGTGCCATATTTTGGACCAGAACCACTCAGACGAATAGATCCCGCCGGAATAACCGGTAAAATCCGTTACCCATTGCCGGGACCGTTCATTGATAGCGGCTGCTTCCGCATTGGCCGTATGGTCCTTCCATAAAATAAACATGGCGTTGGGGTTGTCCGAAAACTCCGGAAGCAAGGCAAGCGGCACGCCTTCCCGGTTCACCGGAACCGGTGTCGACCCGGTCGCATCCACCGAGATACCGGCTATTCCATTACGCACTTCGGCAGGAATATCCCGGAGAACTTCCATAAGGCACGCCTCCATCGCTTCCAGATAGTCCATCGGGTGTTGCCGGTACTGTGATGCCGCCGGATCGCAATATAACCCCTCCCTCCAGCGGGGGAAAGCGGCCACCGCCGTACCGACGGTCTCTCCAGTCCGGGCGTCCACCAGGAGCACGCGGACTGAATCCGTGCCAAAATCCAGACCTATTACATAGTTTTTCCGCATACGTTCTTTTTATCCGTTAGGGGCCGTCAGAAAATCACCGCAAAAATGAACTTGTATACCCAATTCATCAAAAGCCGCTGCCTTGATACGACAGGCGCTGTCGGCTGAGCGTTCATCCGGCGTATATACCACATGGATGTGATTGGCCTGGTGCTTTGCCATCAGCTGGTCACGGTTCACACCCTTCAGTACGGCATGCATGATAGGCCATTCGGGAGAGGTAGCCTGCCAGCGCCGCCGGGTTTCTTCTTCCGGCCAGGCAACCGACGTACCCGCTCCGATATCGGCATGCAGCCGGTGATTCTCCACATAGATCCGGCTCCAAACAATGCTTCCCGGCTTGCTGACGCCCCGCAACGTACCTCCGCCTAACCGGAAGTACATGGGCGACTGCCGCCAGCTTTCCGCATCCCGGTATCCGCGGGCAAAATGCGCAGGGGGCACTGCACCGGAGATCAGGAATACCCATACATATTCATCCCGTCCCTGCAAACGATACGATTCACCCCAACGGATGTCGTGTAACGTATTCTCTCCCGGCATGCCCAATTCCTTCCACAGCCGATAGGTGACCAGCGCATCGATACCGGCACATTCGTCCACTTCATTGAAATGAGGCAGGGCTTTGCCTGCAAACAGCTCCTTCCCGTCTTCCGAATAAACCGGCGGGCGCTCCGTGTTATTCAGCAACCCTTCCACCAGATCGCTCGCTACCGTCAGGTCTTTCAAGCCCTGCTGATACTGGATGCCGATGGTGTCACAGCCAAATTCGTGGGCTATACGTACCGCTGCAATATACATTTTACACTGTTCCAGTGTTTGTTTTCTGGTGAGTTCCGCGGTATCATCATCCCCCCAGCGGAAACGCATGCCTCTTTCTGTTAACCACTGCAGGACCTGCTCCGCGTCTTCCTCCGGTACGGTCTGCATGCAGGCATAAAGAGCCGATTGGCTGAGCCGCTCCTTGAAAATACCGGTGGCATGCAGCAGGTCGTCTGGTACGATCGCATTGTACATGCCCATACAGCCTTCGTCAAAGACACCCATGATCGCTTTTCGGTTCCGCAGGTTTTGCGCGAAACGCCGTCCGGTCTCCTCTTCAGAAGCAGCCAACGCCAGCTGCGAAAATGCCTTCACGTGTGGCATCGGATGTACGACCTTTCCTTCCCGGAGCCAGGTTGCTAAACCCGACACAAAAAAATCATCACTGAAATCTTCACTCCAGAGCGTGCTGTAAGGCACCCCTGCTTTGGTTAACGAGCCGTTCAGGTTGAGCATTCCTACCAATCCGGGCCACTGGCCGCTCCAGTTGGCAACGGTCAGTATCGCCCCCCGGTGCGTTGTCAATCCGGCCAGGACATGGTGCGTATACTGCCACACGCTTTCCGCAACAACCAACGGAGCCGTCGGCGGAATATGCCTGAATACATCGATACCCATGCGCTGGGAATCAATGAAACCGTGCTTCTTTTCCGAATGATAGGCGTGTGCCCGGCGAATGGTCCACCCCTGCCTTCCAATGGCTTTAGCCAGCAGTGATTCCATTTCCTCCTGGGCCTTCCAGCACAACTGATTGGCTGACAACCGCAGGTCTCCGCTGGCGACCAGCCATACTTCCTTCTTATTCATTGCGTTCATGTGTAAAATTAAAGGTATTACAATGGGAGATCCGGATATGGCTCCATTCCCTCGTTACAAAGATGCGATACCCGATACGGCTTTTCATGAAGATTGTTAGCCTGTTTTTGTAGAATCTTATCATTTCTTTGGAGGCACTGATTCTTTTACTTATTTTCGTTCAAGCATCCGGTATACCATCATAAACAGGGTGCGCACCATATATAACCACTGGATCAGCGTTAGCTGTGGATAACAGGAAATATTAAACTGAGAGATTATGAAGCCACTATTTCACAAGGTACCCACGCAGTTACAGTCGTCTTTCAGCGTGCGGCACGATGTACAGCCTAATTTCGGAACCGTTTGGCATTATCACCCTGAATTGGAACTTCACCACGTCATCCGCGGCGAAGGGGTTCGTTTTATCGGTGATAACATCGGCAACTTTTCAGCCGGTGAAATCCTGTTGCTGGGTGCTAACCTGCCGCATACCTGGCGCTGCAATGAAAAGTTTTTTGTGCAGAACCCGCAACATGAAGTAGAAGCCATTGTCATCCATTTTCTGCCGGATTGCCTGGGCAGGGATTTCCTGCAGCTACCGGAAACCTACCAGATACCCCGCTTATATGAAAAGGCAAGAAAGGGGATGAAATTTACGGGGAAGACCCGCGAAAAGCTGGCCCGGCTCATGCATGCTGCGATAGGGTCTACTGACCTGGATCGCCTGATCGTGCTGTTATCCATCCTGAAAACCCTGGCAGAAACCGACGAATACGTGCCGATCGCTTCCGCACATGCCTTTTACCAGTCAAAAGAAACCGATGTGATCCGCCTGAACCGGGTCTGCAATTATACACTGAGCAATTACAAACAGGATATCACCCTGGAAGAGATTGCTTCCATCAGTAACCTGAGCGTTACATCCTTCTGCCGGTACTTCAAAATGATGACCAACAAAACGTACTATGATTTTCTGATTGAAATACGGGTCAGCCACGCCTGCAGGCTATTGGTGGAAGACCGGCTGCCAACGGAAATGGTTTGTTTTGAATGCGGCTTTAACAATGTTTCCAACTTTTACCGGCACTTCAAAAAAGTAACCGGCATTACGCCGCTGGAATATAAACGGAAATACCATTCCAATACGGCCCTTACACATTGATCTTTCCGCTCACGGTCAGAAGTTCCTGAACTTATCCTTCAGGGCAGCCAGTTTAGCCGCCATATCATCTTCTGATGGCCTCGGGGAAGGTCGTGGTTGCTTTTTCGGGGAGGACTGTTTACCGGGCGCTGCCTTCGGCTTCCGGAAGTTGCCGGATGCCTTCGGAGGTTTGACAGTTGCCCTCTTCTGCGGCTTCTCCACTTCCTGCTTCATGGAAAAAGCGATGCGCTTCCGGTCAACATCCACCTCTGTCACACGTACGGTTACCTGCTGCTGCACCTTTACCACCTGATTGGGGTCCTGTACGTAGCGGTTGGAGAGTTCGCTGAGATGGACCAGCCCGTCCTGATGCACGCCGACATCCACAAAAGCACCAAATTTAGTAATATTCGTTACAATCCCCGGAAGTACCATACCGGTTTTCAGGTCGCTGATATCGTTTATTCCTTCCGCAAAGGAGAACGCTTCGAACTGTTCGCGCGGATCCCGGCCCGGCTTGGCCAACTCGGCCATAATGTCCTTCAGGGTAGGTAAACCCACACTGTCATTCACGTAGTCCGCTAACGGTATCGCTTTGCGCAGCTGCTCGTCCCTGAGCAGGTCGCCCACCCCGCAGCCACGGTCAGCAGCCATTTTCTCCACCAGCGGATACCGTTCCGGGTGGACCGCACTGGCATCCAGCGGATGTACCGCATTTCGTATACGCAGGAAACCGGCCGCCTGCTCAAACGCTTTTTCTCCCAGCCGCGGCACTTTCTTCAGGTCAGCCCGGCTGCTGAAAGCGCCGTTTTCATCACGGTAATTCACAATTTGCCGCGCCAGGGAAGGTCCCAATCCGGAGACATACGCCAGAAGTTGCTTGGAAGCGGTATTCAGCTCCACTCCTACGGCATTGACACAGCTGGCCACCGTATCGTCCAATGCCGACTGTAATTTTATCTGATCGACATCATGCTGATACTGTCCGACTCCGATGGACTTCGGGTCAATTTTCACCAGCTCAGCCAGCGGATCCATCAGCCGGCGACCGATGGAAACAGCCCCCCGTACGGTGATGTCTTGTTCCGGAAACTCTTCACGCGCCGCATCCGAAGCAGAGTAAACCGATGCCCCGCTCTCATTAACCATCATCACCAGCACATCCGGAATCGCCAGTTTACGGATAAAATGCTCCGTCTCCCGGCCGGCCGTTCCGTTGCCGATGGCAATAGCGTCTACCTGATGCCTCGCCGCCATTGCCAGGATGGTATGCTCGGCTTCCAGTTGTTTACCGGCACCGGTATGCGGATAGATCGTATTGTTTTCCAACAGCTTGCCCTGCTCATCTAAACAGACCACTTTGCACCCGGTACGGAATCCGGGATCAATTGCCAGGATACGTTTCTGCCCGACCGGCGCGGCCAGCAGTAACTGCCGGACATTCTCTGCAAATACCCGGATGGCTTCCTCGTCTGCCTTTTCCCGCATCAGCACGCGGACTTCTGTTTCCAGCGATGGTTTCAGCAAACGCTTAAAACTGTCAGCAATGGCCAGCCGGACCTGCGAAGTACTGTCCGTCTCATTCCGGACAAAAAGCCGGTCAGCAACCGTCACTGCCTCGTCCTGCAGGATCCGGATATCTACATGGAGCTTCTCTTCTTTTTCGCCTCTTCTGACGGCCAGTAACCGGTGGGAGGGAATGCTTTTAACCGGCTCCGACCAATCAAAGTAGTCTTTATACTTCACCGCGTCATCCTCTTTGCCGGGAACCACCTTAGCCATCAGTTCACCCTTATTGAGATAGATATCCCGGATCATGGCCCGCAACCCGGCGTGTTCAGCGAATTGCTCCGCCAGGATATCCCGGGCCCCGGCCAGTGCTTCCTGCACATCAGCAACACCTGTCCCGGGATTCAGGAACGCAGCTGCCTGCACCTCCGGTTGACCGGGTTCCTGCAGCAGCAGCCAATCGGCCAGCGGCTGAAGGCCTTTTTCACGGGCCACGCTCGCACGGGTCTTCCGCTTAGGCCGGTACGGAAGGTAAAGGTCTTCCAGCACGCTCATGGTCTCTGCCGCCCGTAGCTGCTGCTCCAGTTCAGCCGTCAGTTTGCCGGATTCCGTCAGTGCATGCAGGATCGCTTCCCGGCGCTTATCCAATTCACGGAGCTGTTGCATCCGATCGCGGATCCGTACAATCTGTACTTCATCCAGACTGCCGGTCAGCTCTTTGCGATAGCGTGCTATAAAAGGGACGGTTGCCCCTTCATCCAGAAGGGCAAGGGTTGTTCTTACCTGCTTCTCTCCAATGGAGAGCTCGCCGGCAATTTTCTGCTCATGTAACATGATGTAATAAAAGTAATAAAGAAGGAGCTAATGGTATTAGGTATTTTTCCCGTCGGCAGGATCCGACTCGGTGGATTCATCCGGCTTGACAGATGAATCCGTCTGAACAAACTCTTCCGGCACCGAGTTGTGCTGGTCACTATACGGATTATACCCGTCATGATCGTAATATTCGTGTTCCAGTGGGCTATCGTAGGGATACTCGCCGGGGTTATGGTCCTGCCCGGTCTGTTCTGACGCCGTGTCCTGATTGTAATTGTGGCTCTCCAACTGCTTGGGTTCATCCAACTTCACTTCCAGGTCTTTTTCAAAGTTATTAATCTGTTCGCTGATATCCCGCTTTATACTATCGGAAGCGTCTTTGAACTCACGGATACCGCGCCCCAATCCCCTTGCCAGCTCCGGCAACTTCTTTCCTCCGAACAGCAATAACGCCACAAAAACAATCAGCATCATTTCTGAGGTGCCGATGTTTAAAAATAACAATATGGTATTCAACATGATTCGTCTCCAAAAATTGAGCGCGGCCCGGATATTGCTTCAGGCTACGCTCTTAACCGACCTCAAAATTATTAAATATTTTCGGGAATACCCGGATCGGTGAGAAAAAATGACGGGAGAAGCCATGATTCACCCTCTCCGCCGGATTTTTTATAAAACTTTCCTCCCATGGGGTAAAACGGACCGATCAAACTGTCCATACCGGTAAGCAGGACATATTATTTCATGAAAAAACCTTACCGGCTCTATGAGCTGACCGATTTTCTGACAGATGCCCGTTTCAAGCAATGGGTATTATATAATGATCCGGTGGACGGACAGTTCTGGGAAGAGCTGGGCAATCAGTACCCGGAAAAGAAAGAAATCATGGGAGAGGCCGCTGAACAGATCCGTTCATTCCGGCGCATCCAATCCCGGGCCGTGGAATCCGCACGACAGGAAAACGACTGGAAACAGATTTCGCAGACGTTGTTTGCGACTTCTGAAAACATTCCGTCAGCCGTCCGTCATCCAACGGCTACTGTCCGCAGGATCCGTTACCGCATCACCACATACGTCGCAGCGGCGTTCCTGATCATCGGCTGTGCCGCAGGTATTTTCTACCTGTACCACAAGCCGGATGAGGTTATCTTCCGGACAGCATATGGTGAGCAGGAACGCATTGTGCTGCCTGACCAATCGGTCGTATACCTCAGCCCCAACAGTACGCTACGTGTCCGGCAGCAACCTGACCGGCAACGTGAAGCGTGGCTGGAAGGCAGTGCACATTTCGAAGTGAACCACCTTCATCAGCGCCCGGATCCGGTAGCTCCGGAGCATCGTTTTATAGTACACACCGCCAATGCGTCCACCATAGAAGTATTGGGTACTGTATTCAGTGTCCGGCAGACGGGCAACCAAACGCATGTCTGGCTGAAATCGGGGTCTGTGAAGCTATTACACCCGTCCGGTGAACAGACCCTGCTTCCCGGCGAAACAGCTTATCTATCTGCGAAAGCCTTTACCGTAACCCCGGTACCGGCTGAAATAGCGTATCACTGGGAAGAGCGGGAACTGGCGATGAACAAGGCCTCCCTGCAATCAGTTATTGCTTATATCGGAGAGTTTTTCGGCACGCCGGTTACCGTCCGGGGTGACCCGGCCGCATTCCCATTATTGGACGGTATCATTCCGTTTGACGACCGGCAGACCGCCATCAATGCGGTGGCTTTGCTGACCGGTTCAGCAATTACGTACATGAATGGACAGATCATTATCAGCATGCCCTGACCCGATGCGTTACCGTTACCCCGCTTTTCCGGTTCTCTTTATCGCGCTGATCTGTCTGATGACCGCCCGGGCTTTATATGCCCAGCCCTCCGGACAAATACCCCTGGCTGATGCACTCCGGGAAATCAGTCAGGCGCGCGACATCCGCTTCTCCTATCAGCGTCCGCATATTGAGCATATCCGGGTTCCGTCACGGATCGTACGGGAAACGCGCACTGCGATTGACCGCCTGCTGGCGCCCTACCTTGAACCCGCCGGCCTTACGCTGACGCCATTGGCACCCGGTTACTTTGCCATTACCCGAAAGCGGGATACAAAGGCCCCGGACCACAGCGCCGCCCCGGCTGTTACAAAGGACGCAAAGAACCGGACTCTCCGCGGATACGTGTATCTGTCCGGCACCGACACCCCTGTTCCGTATGCAACCGTCAGCTTGCCTGCCCTGAACGTTGCGACGGTAACCGATCAACAGGGCGGATTTCAGTTCAGGAACATACCTTCCGGTGCACATACCATCAGCGCCCAGACATTGGGAATGGTTCCTGCGGAACAGGAAGTATTGGTTCCTGTCATCGGCGACATACCCATTGTCCGTTTTTACCTCAGTGAGGAAGTGCTCAGCCTGAATGAGGTGCAGGTAGTGGCTACGGAGGAGAAAAGCTTCGCCGGCGCCACGTCGTCCAGGATCTCCCGGCAGGCGATCGACCACTTGCAGGCAACCAGCCTGGCCGATGTCCTGCAACTGGTGCCGGGGGGACTGGCATCAAACCCTAACCTCACGGCGGTAAACCAGGTGGCAGTCAGGCAAGTCAGCGCCGACCGGGTGGGAAGCCTGGGTACCTCGCTTATTGTGAACGGCGCCCCGGTATCCAACAATGCAAACATGCAGATGAATAACACGGCGCGCAGCGGGGTATTGGGCGGGTTTGCCACCACGGCCGGGGGCGGTGTCGACTTCCGGCATTTCTCGGCGGATGATATTGAATCGGTGGAGGTCATTCGCGGTATTCCTTCCGTTGAATACGGGGACCTGACCTCCGGTGCTGTGGTTGTCAAAACCAAAAGCGGGCCTTCGCCACTGAAAGTGACCACCCGCATTAACCCGACCCTCACCCAGTTTTCGGCAGATAAAGGAATGATAGCTGGTGTTTCCGGCGGCGTGGTCAACATCAACCTGGACTATACGCGTGCCGTATCCGACCAGCGCTTTGACGTGAACAGTTTTGACCGCTATACGGCCGGACTGCAATACCGGCAGCGCTTCTTCAGGGAGCTGCCGCTCGAAACGAACTCGTCGTTCACCTACCGGGCCAACATCGGACAACGGAAACTGGATCCCGATGACGACGCCCTGACACGCAATCGTGCGGCCGACTACAGTTACCGTTTCAACAGTACCGGTACCCTTCACGCCGGCAAACCGTTTGCACATGCGATTGACTACACCCTCTCGGTGGATTATACCCTTCAGAAAAGCTATCAGCAGGCGATGGTGAACGGTAACGTATATGGTATTGCCACTGCACTTGAAAATGTGCACGCCATCCCATCCACCATCGTTCCCGGCACCTACCTCAGCCAGATGGATGTGGAAGGGAAACCGCTCAGTACCTTTGCCAAGGTTACCAATAAATTCTTCCGCCGGACGGGTGCCTTCACGCACCAGCTGCTGGCAGGCGCAGAATGGCGTTCGGAGAGCAACAACGGCAGCGGCAAAGTGTATGATATTACGCGGCCGCCCCAGCTGCAAAGCGGAACAGGAACCCGCCCCCGCTCCTACCGGGAAATCCCCGGCCTCAGCACCTTTTCGTTATATGCGGAAAATCGCAGTGAAGTGTTACTGGCCGGCAGGAAAGCCGGATTGTCAGTAGGGCTCCGTTACGACAACATGCAGCCTGGCGGTCTGCTGAACTCCCGCTTTGCCCACGTACTGTCACCCCGCGTGAACGCTTCTTATCAGCTGACCGACCGCCTCCACATCAATGCAGGGATCGGGATTACTGCAAAAGCCCCTACCCTTGCTTACCTGTACCCCCAGGATGCGTACTTCGATGTCATCAACCTGAATCATTATTCGGATCATCCCGATGAGCGGCTGATCCTTGTTTCCACCCATGTTTTTAACCGGGAGAACACCGCATTAAAAGTAGCGCGCAATACCAAGAAAGAAATCGGTGTAACGTGGCGCCACCGGCAGCAGTCCGTCGCCATTACCGCTTACCACGAACGTACCGCAAACGGATACAATTACGATTTTTCCGCACAGACGTTCCAGACCTATTCCGTACCACGTTATGTGGTCTCCGATCGTCCTCCGGGGCAGATCCCGGTGGTCAATCCCATACCGGCCCGTACCGACGTCTTTTTTTCGGATTATACGGCTCCGGCCAATAACCTGACGAACACGAACAAGGGTATTGAGTTTGATGCAGATCTGGGTCGTCTGGATGCGATCCGCACCTCGTTTACCGTAAACGGGGCCTGGATGCAGACCTCCCGGGTCAACACGGATCATTACTTTCTGAAGCGGCCCTTAACGGGCACCACCGAGCGGGAGCGCGTGGGTATTTACCCGAAAGGGCGCGGTACCCTTGACCAGCGTTTCAACACCACGGTAAGGGCTATCCACCACCTCCCCCAATTCCGGATGGTGGCCACCATCACTGCTCAAACTATCTGGCAGGACCTGAACCGCTATCTCCGTTACGACCCGCGGGCTATCGGCTATCTCAGCCGTACAGACGGGCAGGTCACCTGGTTTTCCCCCGAAGAAACCGCCGCACTTAATCCGGGCAGTATGGCTGACGAGGAAGTGACGCTGGTCATACCGGAAACCACCTACCTCACGGAGAGCTGGAAACCGCTGTGGTTGTTCAATGTACGGCTGACAAAGGAATTCGGCAAAAACATGGCCTTTTCGTTTTTTGCGAACAATGTGTTTATGCACCGTCCGCTGGAAGAGAGCACCCGGTTTGCCGATCAGTATACACGGCGGAACCAACCGCTTTTTTTCGGAACAGAATTTACCATCAAAATCCATTAATAATAACATGAATATGAATCATCAAATCAACAAATGGCTGCTTGCCCTCACCGTTATCGGACTGTTGGGAGCCTGTAAAAAAGACAAACCTGATCCCGGCGTGGACTATACCATCGTCGTGTCCTACCCTGAAACGTATAAGGACAGCAAAGTCTCTAATGCCCAGGTAGTGATTAAGAACGCCTTTACCGGGGTCGAAAGCAACGGCAGCACGAATGCCAACGGGAGTGTGACGTTCACGTCCATCCTTCCCGGCACGTATCAGATTACGGTTACACGGGAACTGAGTGCAGCAGAGGCCCTGGAGCAAACCGGTATTGAAGCAGAGGCGTACCTCAGCGCATCGGTAGCTGATCAACAGGTTACCCCCACGGGTGGCAGCCTGGAACTTCGGCTTGCAGGAAGTGCTGTCGGTGGCTTTGTGATCAAACAGGTATATTATACCGGTGCGAAAAACACCACCAACTATTCGAATGACCAGTTCATTGAAATTTACAATAATTCCACGGAAACGCTGTATGCGGATAGCCTCTGCTTTGGTGATGCCCACGGTGGCCCGTCAGCAGCCAGCCCGTTCAAAACCGATACGGAGAACGTTTATTTCTATAATATCTTTATGATACCGGGCAACGGGAAAAGCCACCCGGTTGCTCCGGGCGAGTCC
>CAZJKM010000027.1:0-5674 GCA_964546645.1 uncultured Sphingobacteriaceae bacterium | reverse complement strand
CATTCTGATTGCCAGGACCGCCATCAACCACAAATCGGATGCGGTGAACGGCAACCCGAACTCACCGGTGGATCTCGGAAAAGGTGTGGCTGACTTCGAAGTGTACTGGGAAACGGCCGGCAGGGATGTGGACAATCCCGATGTTCCCAACGCGGAGATCATCCACTACCGCCTGGCATCCCTGATTGACTGGTTCCCTTCGGTTTTCGGGGCAAGTTATGTTATTTTCAAGCACCCGGACCCCGCATCGTTACCCAAATTCCAGGAACCCGGCAGCTCGGCTTCGACGGTCTATCCGCAGGTTCCGGTGGAATACATTATTGACGGCGCAGACTTTGTCCGCAGTGAGGCCCTGGCCACTACGAAACGCCTGCCATCGTTCATTGATGCCGGCTATGTCTTCTGCAGCAACTCTTACAGCAGTGAGGCCCCCCGCCGGAAAGTGAAGACCACGGTGAACGGACGGCGTATCCTGCAGGACACAAACAATACTTCCAACGATTTTGAGATTGTAACTCCGACGCCAAAAGGCTGGTAAACGACAGACCATGAACCGGAGCGGACTTTTCATACTGCTGTTTATTACCTGCATCTGCCGGTCCGGGCACACTGTTGCCCGGACCGGACCGGGTGATACCCTGCAGACCGTGGCCCATACCTACCAGGATTCCATTGACATCCGTCACCCCTGGTACCAATCGGGTAATCCGGCGGCACTATCGGCCTATCCGATCGGCAAGAAACAGCTGATGTATGCATCAGGCCGGTTGGAGCAGGGCGATTTCCGGCGACCGCAACAGGGGCAGGAACAACGTCGGCTGACCGTTTTTTCGGAAGGATACCAGCCCTACCGGAATATGGTATTCTACGGCAGGTTTCAGTTCCGCCAGCAAGCGGACGAGGGTGTGCAGTGGACCAGTGTACTGAATCCGTTCCGCGGTACCCCGTATATACTGGCTGACTCGATCGGCGGGCGCTGGAAAAAGCAGCTGTTTGAATTGCAGGCCAACGCATCCGCCCCGCTCAATCCTGCCCGGTCGCTGCACGCCGCACTAGCGCTGCATTACCATACCGGTACCGGTGCGCGGCAGAATGACCCCAGGCCATTAAGCTATGTGAACGAACTGACGGTAAAACCGGCCATCTTCTGGCACTTCCGTCCGGACCACCGGGCAGGAGCCTTTATCACCTACGGGCATTTTCAGGAAGAGATCGGTGTCGAAATCCGGCGCAACAACTTTAACTATGGCCTGTATAAGCTGAAAGGGCTCGGTATCCATGATGCGCCGCTGGCCACTTCTTCAGGTATATCCCGGAAATATGACGGCCACCGGAAAGGGCTGGCCCTGCAGTATGCATGGACGGCTACTGCATTTGAACTGCTTGCCGAAGCTGCTTACCATAATTATACAGAGCGTGTTACGGACAATGTTTCGCGCCCCATGCAAAGCGGCGTTTACCGGGAACAAACTGCCATGGCAGCACTCACCGCCAGCTGGTCACGGCGTCATGAGCAGCAGCTCCGTGCCGAGCTGTACTACCGTCCCGGAGAGGGAACAGAGATACACCAGGTGCCGGACCCTTCCAACAGCTTTGGTTACATCACGGTACTGGAAGGTATTTTTTATGAAGCCACGCACACCGGCGGCCGGGTCAGCTACCTGATTTCGGGAGGGAATACTCCTGAAGGCAGTTCCTGGCTGATCCGCGCGTCAGCGGCGTTGGGACAAACCGATCAGGCGTATCTGGAAACCGCCCGGCCGGTATCACAGCAAATCGACCGCATCGACCTCGGCGTATCCGGTGAAATCCGGTTGCATCCACGCTGGCGTGTCTGGATAAAAGCCGCTTATCTGCATGTCCCCGCCGCCACCCTTTCGCCTGTGGCAGCCCCGTCCCTCCTGAAAGTGTATCAGGAACTGACTGTGCCGGATTTCGCCTACCTGAGCAGTAACCACCTGTATGCAGACGGCTCCGTCCGCTATCTGTTCGGGAACAGGCAAGCAAACCGGGCGCGATTGTTCATCAGCGGCAATGGCGGTATCATCCGGCAATCGGGCGCCGGTTATGCCGGGGAAACAGGGCAGCATCGGTATACCGTGACGGCCGGTGTCGGTATTCTTTATTAACAACTAAAAAAAACAAGTTATGACATCACACATGAAGGTTTTGTTTCTCACGCTGCTCTTAGCCGGCTTTGTCCGCCCGGGAATGGCGCAAAACACGGCACGTAAGGTTCTCCCCGCCGACGTACAGATACGGATCGCGGTACAGGCAGCACCGGAAGAAAAACGTGCCAGTGCAAAAGTATACGGTTATTCTCCCGAAGGTGCTTTTATCGTCCTGCGCGAAGGAACCAATGACATGGTTTGCCTGGCTCCCAACCCCAAACAGGCCGGCCTGTTTGCCTATGCGTACCTCGATCAGCTGGATCCTTTCATGGCCCGCGGACGGGAGCTGACCGCACAGGGGAAACGGACCAAAGAAAAAAACGAAATCCGTGAAGCGGAAGTCAAAGCGGGCAAGCTGAAGATGCCGCAGCAACCAACCACCCTTTATGGTTACTGGGGAGACGAGAAAAACCTCGATCCGGCAACCGGCGAAATCAAGGGAGCCCAGCGGAGGTATGTCATCTATGTCCCCTATGCCACGGCAGCAAGCACCGGACTTTCCGATAAACCCGGTATCCCGGGGATGCCGTGGCTGATGGACGCCGGAAGTTATAAAGCACATATCATGATCAATCCCGAAAGCATGGGACATTCTCATCAGCATTAATCCGATTCGCGACATGAAAAAACACTTTATGCTGGCCCTCTCCGGCCTGGCGTCCATGTACAGTCTGCAAGGACAGACCATCGAAAAGCCTGCTTCCAAAGGCTATAAAACCACGTTTGCGATTGTGGTTGACGACGAAACCTACCGGCAGACGCGTGACGAGCTGTACCAGTACAAAGCATCACTGGAAAGCCGCGGACTGGGTACGTATCTCGTTCGACACTCCTGGCAGCGTCCGGAAGAAATCCGGGAAATCCTGCACCGGCTGTACCGGGAAAAAACAAGGCTGGAAGGAGCTGTGCTGGTAGGCGACATTCCTGTTCCGATGATCCGGGATGCACAACACCTTACCTCCACGTTCAAGATGGACCAGCGGATCGACTGGCGGAGATCATCTGTACCCTCCGATCGGTTTTACGATGATTTTGATCTGAAATTCAGTTTCCTGAAGCAGGATTCCCTTCATCGAAGCTACTTCTATTACAGCCTGGACGCGGCATCACCACAGTATGTCCACATGGATATCTATACCGCGCGCATCAAACCTGCCCGGAAGGAAGGGGACGATTTCCACGACCGTATCCGTCAGTACCTGCGCAAGGCCGTGGCACAGGCACAGGAAAAAAGCGCCCTGCGGGAGCTGATGGTGTATACGGGCCATGGCTACCATTCCGAATCGCTGAATGCCTGGGCCGGTGAACAGGTAGCTCTGCGGGAACAATTGCCCGACCTGTTCCGGCCGGGCGGGTATGCTAAATTCCTGCAGTTCAGTATGGACACGCATATGAAGTTCCGTATCCTGTCTGAGATACAGCGCGAGGATCTTGACCTGGCCATCTTCCACACACACGGAAGCGATGATGCCCAGCTGATCAATGGTTATCCAAAGGCCAGTAATCCGCAGCCATCCATCGAAAACGTACGCCGCTACCTGCGCTCAAAAGTCCAGACGGCGGCAGACAGGGATCAGGACGTTGCGGCCCTGAAAGCCCGTTTCCACGAAAGTATGGGGGTTCCCTATGCCTGGATGGATGACGCGCTGCTGGATTCGGTGCGCCAGGCGGACTCCCTGTTTAACGCCAACACGGATATTACGATTGCCGATGTCGAGGCCATCACACCCAATGCCCGGCTGGTGATCCTGGACGCCTGTGACAACGGACAGTTCCACCAGGATGACTATATCGCCGCCCATTACCCATTTGGTAAGGGAAAAACCATCCTTGCATTGGCTAACAGCGTCGGTGTCCTGCAAGATCAGTGGCCCGATGAACTGATCGGCATTCTTCCGTTCGGGGTGCGTGCCGGCAACTGGTTTAAGGAAATTGCCTATCTGGAAACGCACCTGTTCGGCGACCCCTCTTTTGCCTTTGAAGGCAGCCATACGGCTGATCTGAATCAGGCCATTGCCTACCCTCAGGAACATACTGCACTGTGGGAAAAATTGCTACGCGACGATCCAAGCCCGGACGTCCGGGCCATGGCGCTGATTAACCTGTTCCGTCTGAAAGGCGAAGCGGTTTCACCGCAGCTGAAGAACAGCTATTTCAGCTCTCCGCACGCCACGGTCCGGTTAGAAGCATTAAAATTACTGAACAGGATCGGCAATGCCGATTACCTGGACGTGCTGAAAGCAGCTATCCGCGATCCTTACGAGCTGACCCGCCGGCTGGCCGTTTCCATGATGGGCGAAACCGGCCGGGATGACCTGATTCCTTACCTCGTAAAGGCCTCTTTTGATGAGCGCCATTCAGAACGCGTACTGTCCAGGGTAAAAAATGTACTGGCATATATGGATTCAGAAAAAGTAATCCATGAACTACAAAAGCAAGCCGTCGAAAACCGTTATCTCACGGATGGCGAAGAACTTGCGGCAGAGCTGGTCCGCTCGCAGCAACAGACAGCACGTAAACTGGATAAAGAATACCGGCAGGCCGGCGAGCTGACCGCCAAAGAGCAACTGTTCAGTCTGCGGACACTCCGGGCCTACCGGTATCATCAGGCAGTACCGTTTGTGATCCGGCTGATCGGGGACGAACAAACCGCCATCGCCAACCGGGTCGTGGCGCTGGAAGCGCTCAGCTGGTATGGCCAGAGTGTCCAGAAACCCCTGATCCTGGCACTTTGTGACAAGCTGATTAAAAATGGCCCGGAAGAGCTGCGTGACCAGGCGTATAAAACAAAAGCAATACTGGAATCAAAAGGCTGACATACAGGTACAAATAGACCCGTTACCGGCCTATTTGTACCTGTTTTATGACAAGTATAGTATTTTATTTGTAATAATTCTAAATAGTGTTAACTTTGCCTCTGGTACGGAAACAAAAAAGCCCGTACCTTGTGTGCAAATGACACCGGATCAGATACTGTGGCAGACCTTCATGAGCGGCGACCAGACAGCCTTCCGACAGCTGTATGACACGTATTATACTCCTTTGTCACAGTATGCCTTCCGCTTGTGTACAGACGAACAGATGGTCAGCGAATGCATTCAGGACCTGTTCATTAAATTATGGACACACCGTGCCAATCTTTCCGTTCCGCAGCATACGAAAGCGTACCTGATGCGTGCCATCCGGAACATGGTTTACAATAAACGGGCCCTGAAACAACCGCTGGTCTATTGCGGAAGCACAGAGGAACTGGATGTGTTCCATCATGAACACGTTCCCGCAATCTCGTTTTCTGCGGACACGCCGCTTTCTCCTGAACTGAACCGGTTATTAAGGACCCTAACCGACCGCCAACGGGAAGCTGTTTACCTGTACTACGTAGAAGATTTCAGCTACCAGGAAATCGGACAGTTTTTACAGATACGGACAGAGGCGGTATATAAACTGGTTTACCGGGCCTTGTCAGCACTACGGACAGAAGTCAGTTCATTTTCCTGCCGGGG
>CAZJKM010000026.1:0-29837 GCA_964546645.1 uncultured Sphingobacteriaceae bacterium | reverse complement strand
TTGAGTTACTAACCAAGTTTTTCGTTTGAAACCAGAGTAGATGTCCAAAGATGCTGAGTAAAAATCCGAACACTCCTTAATTTTTTTCAAAACAAGAAAATGGACTTAGGTAACGTCATAAAAAATATAAGAAAACAAAAAGGGCTAACTCAAAACGAGTTTGCCTCTTTGTGTGGCATCACACAAACTTATTTATCCCAAATAGAGAGTAATTTAAAAGAACCAAACCTTTCAACTCTCAAAGGCATTGGCGAAAAACTGAATGTTCCTTTGCCAATTCTGTTTTTTCTTTCTATGACGGAAGAAGATGTTCAGCCTAACAAAAGAAAAGCGTTTCAAATAGTAAGCCCTTCTGTAAAATCTTTGGTCAATGAATTCTTTGCAGTTTAAGAAAAATGAAATCAAAAAACTATCTGCGATAGTTGGTTTTAAGCCCGATTTTATCAGGCAACTGACCAATGATATTGACAATTATTACAGCGAATGGGTTGAAGAAAAAATTGACAAAAAAACGGGCAAGCCAAAAACTTTCAAAGACGGAACAATAAAGAAACGAGTAATCAGACCATCAAAAGGGGAATTGAAAATTATTCAGACACGAATAAAAAACAAAATTCTTTCAACTATTGAATTGCCAAATAATGTTCACGGTGGCGTAAAAAAACGTAGCAACATTTCAAACGCTAAACCACATCAGGGAAATAAATATCAGTTCACAACTGACCTGCAAGATTTCTACCCAAGTATTTCATCAAAACGAGTTTACGAAACCTTTTTGGAGTTAAAATATTCAACGCATTTTTCACGTCTAATTACAAAACTTACAACGTGGAAATATGAATTACCACAAGGCACACCAACAAGCACGCATTTGGCAAATCTTGTTTTTCAGAAAACAGATATTGCATTAATTGAACTTTGTAACAAATTCGGAATTACTTACACCCGATATGTTGACGACTTGACTTTTTCATCTCAACAAGATTTTAGAACGCACTTGAATACAATCTTGGAAATCGTAAAATCAGGCGGTTTTAACATCAGTTACCGAAAAACAAAATATAAAGGCAATCAAAACATCACAGGAATTGATGTTTTTCCTAACAAGATTGACGCACCTAAAAAAATTCTTGAAAAAGTTGAACAGGAAAAAGTATCTAACTCAGAGATTAAACCATTCACGAATTATCTGAACAACATCAGAAAGACGAACAGAAGTAAATATATTACTAATTTAGCAAAGTAAAAATGACAACTCATCATAAAATAATCAATGGCGACAGCCGACAAATGACCGAACTGCCTGACAATTCGGTGCATTTGGCTATTACTTCGCCACCGTATTGGCAACTCAAAGACTACGGAACGGACAACCAAATCGGGTTTCACGACAGTTACGAAAATTACATCAATAACCTGAATTTGGTTTGGAAAGAGTGCTACCGCACTCTTCACAACGGTTGCAGGTTGTGCGTAAACATTGGCGACCAATTTGCCCGTTCGGTTTATTACGGACGTTACAAAGTAATTCCTATTCGTGAAGAAATTATCAAATTCTGCGAAAACATTGGCTTTGACTATATGGGTGCTATCATTTGGCAAAAAGTTACGACTTCCAATACCACAGGTGGTGGCGTTCAAATGGGTTCTTATCCATATCCGAGAAACGGAATTTTGAAATTGGATTATGAGTTTATTCTTGTTTTCAAAAAATTGGGCGATGCACCAAAACCAACCAAAGAGCAAAAGGAGCTTTCCAAAATGACAGCCGAAGAATGGAACACATTTTTCGCAGGACACTGGAATTTTGCAGGAGCAAGACAAAACGGACATATTGCAATGTTTCCCGAAGAATTGCCAAAGCGTTTAATCAAAATGTTTTCGTTTGTTGGCGAAACTGTTCTTGACCCATTTGCAGGAAGCGGAACAACTGCGTTGGCTGCAAAAAATCTTGACAGAAATTCGGTTGGTTACGAAATCAACCCCGAATTTATTCCGTTCATTAAAGAAAAATTAGAAGTTCATCAAAAGGATTTGAACGGAACGACTTATGAATTTTGGGAGCAACAGCCAATTAAAACTAATTTTGAAAAAGAAATTCAAAAACAACCTTACATTTTCAAAGACCCACATACGCTTGACAAAAAAATTGACGTAAAAAAACTGCAATTCGGTTCAAAAATTGACAAAGACAGTTCAACCAAACGAGAAGAATTATTTACGGTTAAAGAAGTTATCAGTCCTGAGAAAATCAGGTTGAGCAATGACCTAATCATAAAACTTATCGGTATTAAAGAAGACCCTGTAATTAACGGAAAAGCATCTTCATTTCTCGTTGCCAAAACAAAAGGCAAACGTGTTTTTCTCAAATATGACAATGTAAAACACGACAGCGAAAACAATTTACTTTGTTATCTCTATCTTGAAAACAAAACATTTATCAATGCTCATTTAGTCAAAAACGGTTTGGTGCAAGTCGACAGCGATACAGATTTTAAATACAAAGACAAATTTTTAAACCTCTTGCAAGAATACAATGGCTAAAGAGTGGATATTAAATAGTGCGATGAATCGCTTCCAACTAAATTTTAAAAGAAATGTTGGACCAACTTCCGAATCGATTAGAAAATGTTCACCAAAAACTATAGATGAATGGCGTGAATACTATTTCTCAAATGTGAAACCCAAAGAACACATTGAAGAATTAGGCAAAAAACTTTATGTCAAAATCACAGAAGTTATTCAATCAGAAGTTGCTGAACTAACAGAGCAAGATTGTGTTGATTATATGATTCAACTTGTTATTGACAGAACGTTTGACGGCTATATGACGGAAATACAAACCGTTTACGGACAACTTCAAAAAGTTCTCGGTATTCAAATTGAAGCTGCACCTGATGAATGGGACAGGCTTTTCAATGTAGATTTTTTCATAAAGATTAAGGACAAATATATTGGCTTACAAATTAAACCTGAGAACAGCGGTATTCAACTTCCAGAGATTTTCAAAGAGTATGCTTTACAAGCAGAAACACACACGAAATTTACAGAAGTTTTTGGCGGAAAAGTTTTCTATCTATTTTCTGCGAAAGTTGCAGACAAAAAGGAAATTCAAAACAAAGAAGTGATTGACGAAATCAAAGAAGAAATTAACCGACTTGAACAACTGTAAGATAAAGCCACATACCGCCAATAAGGTATTGGCGTAATGGCGGCTGAGCGGCTTCGATTAAGCATTTGTGTAAAGTTGAACGGCAGTAATTCTATTCGGCTTTAGTGCTAACAATCCGCCACATCGCCAATACCCGTGTATACGGACTGATTTTAGCGATTTTAGTTTTTGCTCTGAAATGGCTGCAATGGAAATTCTTAATCGTTGACAACTCTATTGACATTTATGTCGGACTAATTGCCGTCTTTTTTACCATTTTGGGTGTTTGGGTGGCAACACAGCTTACCAAACCCAAAATACAAACCGTAATTGTTAAAAAAGAAGTTTATGTAAATCAACCTGACGAATTTACAATCAATGAAACCGAACTGAAAAAGCTAAACCTCAGCAACCGTGAATACGAAGTATTGCAACTTTTGACAAAAGGTTACAGTAATGCAGACATTGCAAACAACTTGTTTCTTTCGGTTAGCACAATTAAAACACATGTATCAAATCTATTCGTGAAAATGGATGTCAGTAATAGCCGACAAACTCTTGAAATTCCGAACGAAAAAGACGTCCATAGCTACACAAGAAATAATCTGATCCATGAGAAGTATGCTTTACTCCATAAGAGGTATGCTCCTGGAATACACTGGTGCACATAAGAAATACGCCATCCCACACGAGGACCGTCGGGAGTTACAATGCTGTTGGATATTACTCCCAGGAGATCTCCTGCTCATACACCTTCCCAAAACGGTCTGTTACTCTGACGAGCCCTTTTCTGATGCCGGGTGCGGGAGCAATTGCAAACAAATGATCGGTCACTCGTTTATAGCTTGGGGATACATCCTTAATCAGCGGATCAAAACCCACAAATTGCTCCATTTCTCCTTTAAATAAACCATTCTCAAACCATTCCACCTTCCATTTCGGATCATAATTCCAGACATTGGCAACAACGGCACCGGGCTTCTCGCCAGATTCTCCGGGTCTGTATACCTTAAACTGGTAGGTTTTAGCATAGCCCGTACTTTTATAATGCCAGGTAACCCGGTCTCCATCGATTTCATATACCGCATAACCGTTCGGCGTTCCGTCCAGGGCGACACCTTTATTATTCCACCAGGCTCCGCAAACAGCTGAGTGGTTGTGCTCGAACATATTATCAAGTTCCCAGTTTTCGTTCCAATGCGTATGCCCGGAGAAGAAATGAACCTGGTAGGGTTTGAGAATATCGTATAAATGCTTTCTGTTATTCAGTATATTGTCGGTTAACTCTTCTTTCAATCCTGCCCGTTCTTTCTCACGGGTATTGGTCGGAATATGCATACATAAAAAGACCGTACTCCCCTTTGGCATCAGCCGCAGGTCTTTCTCAAGCCAGGAAAGCTGTTCTTCGCTAAGGTAACCTAAAAAGTTGCGGCCCTTTCCGATATAAAAAACATTGTCCAGCATCACATAATGTATCTTTCCTCTGTTAAATGAATAGTACGTAGGACCGAACCATTTCCTGAACTCTTCCTGGGAGAGTTCATCCGTGCGCGCATCAAAATTCATGTCGTGGTTGCCAATTACCTGAAAGAAAGGGATACCGGTTGCTTTCACGGCTTTTACATATTCCGGAAAGAGCTCGAACTTGTCGTGAACGAGGTCACCGAGCGCTACCCCGTGTACCGGAACATTCCCCAGATCAGCGATAGATTGCCGCGTGTCCGGAGCAGATACCTCTATCAATTCCCGGGCATTTTTCGGTGTAATAATCTGTGGGTCGGCCCACACTACAAAAGCATGCTTATGGAAGTCTTCCGAAGATTTTTCCAGCACAAAATCAACCTGTTGCATGGAGCCATCCCTGGAAACGGGAGAATAAAACCGGGCAACACCATCTTTCGCAGGGATATGATAGCCGGATGGGATGGATATAAAAATAAAAGAAGCGGACCGGTCCGGGAACAACCGGTAGCGGCCATGCCGATCGGTAAGAACGACTTCATGACCATCACTGATCACGGCATCCGGAATCGGGCGTCCCGACCCGCTTGTGACTCTTCCGGTAACAGAAAATGGCTTCTGCTGATGTGCATGCATCCATGAGACAGGAGCAACCTCTGCCAAAGAGATTAATCCTATCGTTTTTATAAAATTTCTTCTGATCATAATGAGGTCTGTAAAGCCTGAAAAACTGCTACGGTTAAAAGTATTAGCTGTAAAGATAGATTTTTCCAAACCTATAACAAGGCTGCTCCCGATATTCCCCGATACCCCGTATACCCTGCCATACGTCAACTGATGACGAATAGTCGGGTTACAGGCGCTTTAACGTGTCTCGCTAAGAGTTAACAATGTGCTGTCAACACCTAAGACTTTCCTTCCAGCTGTTGTAAAACAGGAACTAATGCCTTTCCTTTTTCGGTAAGATAGTATGCGATGTGTAAAGGCTTTTGTTTGATAACAACCTTTTTCAACAAGCCCGTTTCTTCTAATTCTCTTAATGCAACGGACAAAGTCTGTTTGTTTGACCCTTGAATTTGACGTAACAAACCGCTGAACCGCAAAGGTGCATCAACAGCCAAACGAAAAATTTCAGGTTTCCATTTGCCTGACAGCAACTTTAGAAGCCCTTGTGCGGGGCAGGTTTCCGTATCATCTGTCAACTTTTTGATAGTCATAAATTTCTGACTTATTGCGGGAGAAGTTTAAACTACTCAACTTTGTACAAAAATACGATTTAATTATAGTTGCCAGGCACATACAAACAACAATCAAATGGAAGAAAAAAATAATCCGCTTTTTTGCGACCCCGTTGAGGGAATCTGCGGCATACCCGACCATACAGCTAAAAAGGAAATCGCTGTTCAACGTACAGAAAAACCTGTTAAAGTTATTTATTTCACCGACCCGATTTGCTCTTCGTGCTGGGGTATTGAACCACAACTGAGAAAACTGAAACTGGAATACGGCAACAGCATCGAAATTGAATACCGTATGGGCGGATTATTACCCGATTGGAGTTACAATAGCGGAGACATCAGTAAACCATCAGACGTAGCACACCATTGGGACGAAGTAAGTGCTTATTACGATATGCCCATTGACGGGGACGTTTGGTTAGAAGACCCTTTACATTCTTCTTATCCGCCTTCAATAGCTTTTAAAGCTGCACAAATGCAGGACAACGAAAAAGCCGTTTTGTTTTTAAGGGAACTCCGTGAAATGGTTTTTCTGCAAAGAAAGAACATTGCAAAATGGGAACATTTAGAAACAGCTGCTAAGAAAACCGGTTTAGATGCAGCGCTGTTGAAAACGGATTTTGACGGCAAAGCAAAAACACTTTTTGAGGAAGATCTGGCGTTGGCAAAGTCGTATGGAGTAAGGGGGTTTCCTACTATTTTCTTTTTAAACAATTCTGGCGACCAGGAAATTGTATATGGCTCAAGACCTTATGCTTTTTATGAAACAGCCATTCTGAAACTTTATCCCACAGCAACCAAAAGTGAATACAGCAAGAATTGGGAAACACTCTTTTCAACGTATCATTCTGTGTCAGCAAAAGAGTTTTCCGAACTTTCGGGAACACCAAGAGCTGAAAGCGAGAAACAATTAAATGAACTCGCAGCAAAAGGGAATTTAGAAAAGCTGGCTACTAAAAATGGTGCTATCTGGACAGTAAAAAATACCAGCCGCTAATAAGGATTTTTGGTGAGAGCGGGTACGCTTGGACGAAGTGCTGTATTACGGATTTGAAATAGAAAAGCCCTGAAACGGGGAGAATCAGGGCTTTCTTACTAACCAATTATAAACCTAAATTATGAAAAGACAAATTTTAATACTGCAAATATAGGATGTTTATGATCAACAAATGTTATCATAATGTTAAATTATCAGATGGTGCCAACTCAGCCTGTTGCATGTTTCCACCCCGGCACTTTTGTTCCACTCCGTATGAGTTGATCATCTCCTCCATAGATCAGATAAGGATGAACGGTGACACGTTGTACGATACCGGCAAAGTGCTGAAGTCCCCTGAATAATTCGCTGGTAAAAGTTTAGATTGCCTATCGTCCGAGGAATTATTGTTTACAAGTTAGACATCTGATATACTGACAAATATAAATAAATTTTGAAATTTCAGAAGGCAAACTTTGAAATTTCATGAAAGTAATTTTGAAATTTCATGAAATTTATTGATTGCAACCGTTATCTTACCGCAATCCTTTCCAGCAGATCTGCCAACCGGTTAGAATATCCGTATTCATTGTCATACCATCCGACTACCTTTACCAGTCCCCCTACTATGGAAGTCAGCTGGGCATCAAATACACACGAATAAGGACTATTCAGGATATCCACAGAAACAATCGGATCTTCTGTATAGTGCAGGATTCCTTTGAGCCCGTTATCAGCTGCCTGTCTGAACGCTTCATTGATCTGCACGACTGTAGGCTGGTGTTTCAGGGTACAGGTGAAATCCGTCAGTGAGCCATTGAGCACGGGCACCCGGATGCCTGCCCCGCCCAGTTTGCCCTCCAGATGCGGAAATACGTTGGTAATTGCCTTTGCTGCACCGGTGGTGGTGGGGATAATAGAAGCCGATGCCGCCCGGGCCCGCCGGAGATCACGGTGGGGTGCATCGTGCAGATTCTGGTCGCCCGTCATAGAATGAACGGTCGTGATATAACCGTCGATAATACCCCAGTTTTCATCCAGTATTTTCACCAATGGTGCAACGTTGTTGGTAGTACAGGAAGCATTGGACAGGATCGGGGCATCCAGGCCGATCAAGCCATCATTTACACCCAGTACCACGGAGGGGACACTCTTGTCGGGCGACGGAGCTGAAATGATCACCTGCCCGGCTCCCGCCTGCAGATGCACAGCAGCTGCTGCGGCGGTGGTGAAACGGCCGGTAGACTCGATGACGACATCCACCTGCAGCTCTTTCCAGGGAAGCAGCACAGGGTCGCGCTCGGCAAACGCTGCGATTCGTCGCCCATTGATCAGCAACCCGCTGCCAGCCACTTCCACCGTACCAGGGAACGGTCCGTGTACCGAATCGTACTTAAACAGATGAGCAAGGGTACCGGCATCAGCCAGATCATTGACGGCTACTACGTTAATAGCCGCTGTTTGTCGCGAAAACAGCGTCCGCAGTGTATTCCGACCAATCCGGCCAAATCCATTTATTGCTACATTGATCATACAGGTCTGCTTTAGGGAAGCAAAATTACAAAACATTTCATAGTCTGCTGTTGTTTATCAGGCATGAGTAAGCAAAAACTGAGACCGTTGGATACAGAACAGGAAAAACCCGCAGATAATCTGGTAGTGAAACAAAAAAAAGACAAACAATATCAGGCAATCACTCCCGATCTTCCGGATCCGGCAAAAAAGCGGCATTACAGCGAACAGCCTCCCACCAGACAGAATAGCAAGAGCTAATCGTAACCAGCACCGCCTTAAAGAGATTCCAGAAACGCGTTCAGTTCCCGGTTAAATATTTCCGGATTTTCAAGATTCGGCAAATGACCACTATCGGATATTTCAACACGATGCGAGTCAGGGATTTCCCTCTCCAGCAAATCTGCCTGTTCCCGGCTCGTTATTTTATCTTCCGCACCACGGATGATCAGGGCAGGCACTGTCACGTTTTTCAGAGATCCGGTCGTATCTGTCCGGGAAGCCAGTGCCAGCAAAGTGGCACAGATACTGCGTTCCGTGTTGCGACGGATGGAACTTTTGATCAGTTCAACCGTCTCCGGTCGTTCGCGCAGGGTTTTTCCGGAAAATACCTGCTGTGCAAAACCAATGGAAAACGCCCTTTTCCCATACCGTAATACGGACTGTATGGTATCAAAGCGTTTCAGCTTACCTGTGTTGTCGTCAGCAGCCGAATGAGTATCACATAAAACCAAGCCCCCGAAACGCGAAGCAGCTATTTCATAGGCCCGCAATGCAATATAACCACCCATGGAAATACCGCAGAGTACGGCCTTTTCCACCTGAAGCGCGTCCATGAACGCCAATAGATCCCTGGCAAATACATCCACACTGAAAAATCCATGTCCGGCCGTACTACCCCCGTGTCCGCGTACATCCAGGGCAATGCCTGTGACGGTAGCAGGCAAGGCTTCCAGCTGCGGCAGCCACATGTTTTTATTAAAAGGGAAACCGTGTATAAAAATAACCGTCAGCACCGACGGTTCAACCACCGCCTCACACCGGAGGTAGGCTATGCTGATATCATCCGACCGGACCCTGCCCCGCTTCACTTTTCTATGCATTCCGGAAAAATCCCTTTCATATATTTTTCAATGACCGTCAGCTTCCACTTCAGTAAGGCAGCTTCCTGTTCAAGCGGATGTTCCTTTAGTACCGCACCCGGAATAACCGGCTGCCCCATCGTAGAAACGATATGCTGTAACACCCCTTTCACTTTATTATGCAGTTGTATGCGCTCACTGACGGCCCGCTGCATCTGCAGGTGGAATTGTTCCAGCTTCTCGGTTTGTTTCTTGTAACGCTCTTCCAAAATGGCACAGCGCTGTTCCAGGTCATGGATCTGCGCACGGCTGTCATCGTCCACAAACGGGTCCTGTGCTTCCTTCGGCTTAAACGGTATTCGTTTCCTCGGGTACGGCCGCTGTTCCTCAATCAGGGTATTCTCGTTCATGAGATCACTTTCAAGACTAATAAGGATACGTTGCTTCTATCGTTTTATATACTTAACTCAAAAACGTACAGGTTATTACACAAAAGAATGACTATTTTATGAATATTTAAAATAAAAACTTAAAAATGAGTCAAAAAGAAACATTTCTTCAAGCTGCCTGTTTTACTGGGACCAATCATAACAAGATGGCTACGTATTCAAAAAAAGCAAGTGAACCCTGATTTTTGCTTAAGTTTGCCGGTATGATTATTACTGTTATATCAAGCAGCCCCCGGCCGGACAGTCTCAGTAACCGGGTGGCCAGGTTTCTTTTTGATTTACTGAACAGGCAAACAAACCATACGGTGCGGCTGATTGATGTCCGCGATTATACGGATGTGTGGGAAACGGGACAAACCGTCTATAAATCAATAGATGAAACACCCGACCCGCTGAAACCGATGGCTGAACAATTATTTACCACAGACGCATTTGTTGTTGTTTCACCGGAGTATAACGGCGTGTTTCCGTACAGCCTGAAAAAAATGTTTGACCATTTCCCGAAACAGCAGCATAAAGTTTTCGGAATTGTTACCTCGTCAAACGGAGGATTCGGCGGTATGCGGGCCGCACTGCATTTACAGCAATACGTTGCTGCCTTGTTTGGTATACTTTGTCCGCAAATGCTCATCGTACCCAGAGCACACGAGAAATTCAGTGAAGAGGGTACACTGACGGATGACAGTTTCCGGAAGAGTGTGGACGCGTTTACCCGTGAATTTCTGTGGCTGGCTGAAAAGGTTGCCGGTTAACAGGGCACGTAAACCACCACTTTGGTTTCAAAAAAATCTTCTTTGAACCAAGCTGACAGCGGATAAGTTTCTGCTGCAAGCCCCGATTCGGCTATCTCCTGCACCAGGTCGCCGCCTTTGAGATAAATAATACCATTAGGCAAGGAATTGTTCATCTTTTTCCGGAATTTATTTCTTACCCAGGGGTAGAATTCGCCCAGGCGGGTAACAGCACGTGAGACCACAAAATCATACGTATCCGTTAACTGCTCAGCACGCATATGGGTGGCCTGTACATTCTGCAGCCCTAATGCCGTGGCCACTTCCCGGACCACCTTTATTTTCTTCCCGATGGAGTCAACCAAATGGAACTGTACTTCCGGGAAAAGGATGGCCAGCGGAATGCCCGGAAATCCGCCACCGGTGCCGACATCGAGGATGCGGGTACCGCTGGTAAAGGTAGTAAACTTGGCAATCCCAAGCGAATGCAGCACATGGTGCAGGTAAAACCAATCCATATCTTTTCGGGAAATGACATTGATCTGCGCATTCCAGTGCGCATACAAACTTTCCAACGCAACAAACTGTTCCCGCTGCCCTCCGGTTAATGGAGGAAAATAACGAAAGATAAGGTCAGGTGTCACTTCCATCTCACATCTTTTCTGAACCGGCTCAGCAACCCATTGATACTGATAAAAAAATAATAACTTATATCAAGGAGTGGCAACCACCAGATGAGACCGGGAACCTGCAGTTTTTTCATCGCAGGATAATAAACAACGATCTGAACAAGCAATCGCAGGAACCAGGCTCCGGCCGCGTACTGCCAGTACTGCGGACAAAAAACAAATACGGCCGCCAATGCCAGGTAGAAAAACAACGCACTGCCCGCCTGCCACGATAGCATAAACTGATGCCGGCGTTTATAAGCGCGCGAAGCACCGTTATGCCTTGTTTTCTGCCGGTAATACGCCGAAAAGGTTGTTTTAGGTGCGCTCCATACCTGAGCATCCGGATGAATACAGATGCTCGTATTCACTGCAGCAGCATTCTGGTTAACAAACAGGTCATCATCACCTGAGGGGATATGCATATGTGCTGCAAATCCCTTTCCTCTGAAAAAAAGGCTTTTTGTATACGCCAGGTTGCGTCCCACGCCCATGTACGGATCGCCCTTCAGGGCATACGACAAATAACTGATAGCCGTATGGAACGTTTCAAACCGGATAAAAGCGTTGAGGACACCGGGCCGGCGATCATAAGGTGAATAACCCAATACAATCTCCCTTCCTTCGGAAAAGCCCTGTGCCATGTGGCGAAGCCAATCAGAAGATTGTGGCTTACAGTCGGCATCCGTAAATACAATGTACTCATTCGTAGCAGCCTTAATGCCAAGGGTCACAGCAAACTTCTTGCCGTGCTTCAGGCGCACATGCTGTGCGATATCCACCACTTTCAGCTGCGGATACTCTTTACAAAGCTCTTTCAGCATCCACTTGGTTTCGTCTTCGGAATAATCATTCACCAACACCACCTCAAAGGAAGGATAGTTCTGCTGCAGGATCGCCGGCAGGTGCTGTCGCAGGTTCTCCTCTTCATTGCGGGCACAGATAACAACCGACACGGGCGGGCAGAAAACCTCCCCATCAGACGCAGGCACCCTGTATCCCGATAGCCTGCTATACACCCATAACAAATAATAGAGCTGTATGACGGTGACTGTCCCCAGCAGGATGAATAAAGAAAGGGGTATATGATCGTATAAATACAGGCTCACTTTTACAAAATTTGGTTCAAACTTAGGTAAATTCCTCTTATATGCAATGTGTACAAAAGGAATTTATCGATCTGCCCGGCCACAGCAGAAAGCTGTATTTATACCGGAAATATAGCTACTTTTGTGGCTTTCAAACTATACGGAAGCGGAAAGAACACGGATGAAGTTTACATTACAGGCGAAGGATGCATACAGTAATGCACGGGCGGGACGGATGGAAACAGCACATGGCTCCATTGAAACGCCGATTTTTATGCCTGTCGGTACTGCCGGAACGGTGAAAGCCGTACACCAGCAGGAACTGAAGAATGATATAAAAGCCCAGATCATTCTGGGGAATACCTATCACCTGTACCTGCGGCCCGGAATGGATATCCTGCAAAAGGCAGGGGGGCTCCACCAATTCAACGGGTGGGACCGCCCGATACTGACAGACAGCGGAGGGTACCAGGTCTATTCGCTCAGCGAGGTGCGCAAAATAAAAGAAGAAGGGGTCACATTCCGTTCTCATATAGATGGATCAAAACACCTGTTTACTCCCGAAAATGTGATGGATATCCAGCGTATAATCGGAGCTGATATCATCATGGCTTTTGATGAGTGCACTCCCTACCCGTGCGATTACTCCTATGCAAGGCGGTCACTGGACATGACCCACCGATGGCTGAAACGGTGCTGCGACCATTTTGACAACACAGAACCCCTGTATGGATATACCCAAACATTGTTCCCCATTGTCCAGGGGTCCGTATACCCTGACCTGCGAAAACGATCAGCGGAAACGATCGCTTCTTTCGGTCGGGACGGAAATGCCATCGGCGGACTGTCTGTCGGGGAACCCGCCGAAGAGATGTACGCGATGACCGAGGTGGTATGCGACATATTACCGGCTGATAAACCCCGCTACCTGATGGGTGTCGGGACGCCGGTAAATATCCTGGAAAACATTGCCCTGGGTATTGATATGTTCGACTGTGTGATGCCGACACGTAATGCACGGAACGGTATGCTGTTCACCCGCAATGGCATCATCAATATCCGGAACAAGAAGTGGGAGTCGGATTTCTCTCCGATCGACGAAGAAAGCGACCTGCCTGCAGATCACCTGTACAGCAAGGCGTATCTACGTCACCTGATTCATTCCAAAGAAATACTCGGAGCCCAGATCGCCACCCTGCATAACCTGCATTTTTACCTGTGGCTCGTGGGCGAGGCACGGAATAAAATAATAGACGGCACGTTTTATGATTGGAAACGGGCAATGGTGAAAAAACTGGCCCAACGGATATAAAAAATGGGAATAATAGATAAATACATCATCAGAAAATACCTGGGTACATTCCTGTTCACCATGGCCATATTCACCGTGGTTATGGTAATTTTCGACGTTTCGGAGCGACTGGATGATTTCCTGAAACACAAAGCCCCGCTTTCAAAGATCATATTTGAATACTACGCCGGCTTTATTCCTTTTTACCTGAACTTCCTGTCACCACTGATCAATTTCATCGCTGTTATCTTCTTCACGGCAAAAATGGCCGATCAGACTGAAATTGTACCCATCCTGAGTGGCGGAATGAGCTTTAACCGGTTCCTGCGGCCATACTTTATTTCTGCGGGAATTATCTGGGCAATTACCTTTGCATTCAATATCTACATTATCCCGCGTACCAACAAACTGAAAATAGGATTCGAAAATGTCTACGTGAAACCGGTGCAGGACAATACCAAAAGCTCCACCCACATGCAGATAGACCAGAATACCTATGTCTATATTGATAACTTTGACAATAACCGGAAGACAGGGCATAACTTTGTATTGGAGATATTTGAGAAGGATACCCTGAAAGAGCGGTTAGTAGCCGACCGGATCACCTGGGACTCCATAAAACACAACTGGCGCATTGAGAACTACTCTATACGTATCATTGACAGTCTCAAAGAAGAAATGATCATAGGTACCACCAAGGATACGACACTGGACATGGAGCCAACGGATTTTGAGGTGTACGACAACATTTTCCAGGCAATGACGATGCGTGACCTGAACAATCGGATTGAAAAGGAGGAAATACGCGGAACGGGATTAATGACCGACATGAAGCTGGAAAAATACAAACGTTTCGTTTACCCCCTTTCAGCATTTGTACTGACACTGATGGGTGTCTCACTCTCATCTAAAAAGGTGCGTGGTGGTATCGGATTAAGCCTGGGAATTGGCATCGGACTAAGTTTTACGTACATTCTGTTTATCCAATTTTCGACCATGTTTTCACTAAAAGGAGGACTGCCGCCTATCATTGCGGTGTTCATCCCGAATGTCCTGTTTGGATTGCTCGCGCTCTACCTGGCAGCTAAAGCACCCAAGTAAAGCAGATATCCCCGGAAGCAGAAACAGACTTTTTGTCAGCATCCCACATTTGTTTTTAAACGCGGCAAAGGCCTCACCTTCCGCTATGGTCTGTTATCCATTCCACCGGAAGCACAAAGAGGAGCCTATCAATAAGGTATCCGGACGATCGGGGCGGGGGCCGTTTTACAAGCCGGCTTCCAGGCAACCAAATGCAGGAAAATAAATTAACTGATTCTTGTGGTACACCTCCCAAAGATAACGTACATTAGACGCCGGTTTGTAATCAAAAAAAATGTGCGTTCTTAGTACGCCCTCAAAGGAAGAGGGCATAAAAATATGCAACAAAAGATCAGACAAAAAGCACAAATCATAGGTATATATGAAATTTATAATATGTTTATAATCAGAAAGAAATATAATTTATATACACGTATAATAGATATATAATAAAATAAAGGGCATCCCATTAAACGAAATTTATTAGCAACAGGTTGAAATGAATATAAATAAAGCATATATTATTTTAATAATCAGTGCATTATTTACATTCATTTATATTTTATGTTTACAGACCGCAAATGCGCAGCTGATCGACACCGATCAGCCCCCTCCCCATGTAAAATGGAAGCAGATTGAGTCGCAGAATTTCCGGGTGATCTACCCCGAAGAAATGGAACAGGAAGCCCAGCGGATGACCAACACCCTGGAGTTTGTTTTGGGTAAAGTGCAGCATTCACTCCGGCAGCCTACCCATAAAATTGCCGTCCTCCTGCAGAATCGAGGGGTGCAATCCAATGGTTTTGTACAGCTTGCTCCCCGTAAATCGGTTTTCTTTACAACCCCACCCCAGCACATGGATCACCAGGACTGGCTGAACAGCCTGGCTATTCACGAGCTGCGGCATGTTGTCCAAATGGACAAAATGTCAGGCCATCTCCGTGCTCCTTTCTTTGAGCAGCTCGGCCTCGCCCTCTTCGGTGTACCACTACCTCCCTGGTTTTATGAGGGCGACGCGGTGGCAACGGAAACATTGCTGACCAACGCGGGCAGGGGGCGGCTCCCGTCGTGGGAAATGCCCTTACGGACCAACCTGCTGAACGGACGCCGGTATAGTTACCAGAAAGATTATTTCGGGTCATTCAATGATATTACACCCGGCTATTATGAGATGGGTTTTTTTATGACCACCCGGCTCCGGAGGCAGTATCCTTTTGCACACGACAGCCTGATTACCCAGGTTGCCCGATCCCCGCTTCTCCCCTACCGGTTCAGCAAGACCCTGAAAAACATAACCGGGCATCCGACACGCGGATGGCACGGCGAAACAATGGGCGAGCTGCGTACATACTGGCGCGACCAATTGATCCGGAACAAGCCGGTGGACTACCCGATTTTTCCGGAACGACCGGCCTATCGCACGGAAGACTTTCTTCTGCCTCAACCATTACCCGGCGGGGACGTTCTGGCAATCCGGAGAAATCCGGCCAGCATACCTTATATTGTACACATCAGTCCGGACAATAACGTTCGTGAACTCCTGCCAACGGGTTTACAGACCTACCCTCACATCGCCTATGGCGGAGGTAAAATTGTTTGGGACGAGCTGCGGTATAACAGCCGCTTTTATAAAGAGACATTCAGCGTAATCAACCTGTATGATCTGCACACCGGCATTTACCGGCAACTTACCAGAAGGACACGATTATTTTCTCCGACTATCAGCAGCACCGGAGCAATGATCGCAGCCATTGAAATTGATCTCAGCAACCGGATGGCCATCGTCCTGATGGACACGAAAGGAATCATTTCCCATCGTTTTCCTGCCCCGGCCGGCGTCAATCTGCAAACACCGTCTTTTCATCCATCCGGAAAAAAAATAGTGATGACCGGCTTATCGCAGGACGGCGCGGCATTGCTGGAGCTGGATATTGACCAGGGAACCTATACCTTTCTATTGGAAAAACAACAGCAACAGCTCGAGCGCCCGGTATACACCGGTGGAAATATTATTTTCAAAGCACATTATGATGGCATTGACAACCTCTACCGGCTACGTCCGGCTACAGGCACCATGGAAGCGGTAACTCGGGTACCTTTCGGAGCTTTTAATCCTTCGTACCTGGCCGAAACAGACGAATTGCTGTTCAATAACTACCGGGTAAGCGGATACGGCATCAGCCGGATACAATTGGAAAAAACAGCCTTGTTGTCGGTAACCGATACGGCCGGGTCAGCCGGCTACTATGAGCCTCTTCTGAAACAGGAGCAATCGCCGGTTGATTTTACAGAAGTGCCCCAGATCACGCATCACAGCAGACGGTACCACGAACTGCCCAACCTGATTAATTTTCACAGCCTTTCCATCAACAATGGGGATTTCAGTTCGCTCAGAGATGTGAAACCGGGCATCCAGTGGCTATCGGACAATTTGCTGAACACCGCCTCGGTACGGTTGGGATATGAATACGATCCCGATATCAGTAGCAGCGCATGGTCAGCAGCCATTACTTACCAGCGGTTTTATCCTAAAATAAGCCTTTCATGGGTGAACAGGGGGCAGCTCAGTAACCAGAAAGTATCGGTGCATTCGGACGAAATCCGGACATTGCGCTGGCGTGAGAATCACATGGAGCTGAGAACCGAAGTCCCTTTGCGTTTTACCCGCCTGGACCACCTCATACACACGGGTATCTATGCCGGGACAACCTATACAAAGCGCTACGGCCTGGAGGGCGTCCCCCCAGGCACTTCCTATGTAGATGAAATCCGCTTTCCGATGGTGTACCAGTTTTACCTTAACCACAACCTGTTGCGCAGTGCGCGTGACCTGGCACCGCGCTGGGGGCAAAACCTGAGCCTGGTATTCCGCTCGGCACCCTATCACCGGAACATGTCGGGTAACCTTTTTGCACTACGTACGACCTTCTATTTTCCAGGTTTTGTGCGTAATCACTCCCTGCAGGCCCGATTCGGCTATCAGTACCGTACCGGACTGTTTACGGGATCGAATGACATCTCTCTGGTAAGCGGTTATGACGAGCTGAAACGTACGCGGCCTTTCAATACGCTCCTGCTCAGCTATCACCTGCCCCTGGCCTATCCGGATATGGAAATCGGAAACGCAGCCTACATCAAACGGCTCCGGGGTAGTTTTTTCACCGATTTTGAAAATGTGAACCGTCAACACCGGTTCAGCCCCAGAACCCTGGGCGTAGAACTGCGGGCAGACATGAATATCCTGCGTTTCCTCCTGCCCGATTTTGATATCGGCGTCAAACTGATTCATGTCAACGAACAGGCTCCCAAAAGATGGCTGTTGCAATACGGAATCAGCTATACGTATTAACGATGTTCTCAGACTGACATAAGGTTGTCAGTATCGTTGTTTTTCTTTGTACGCGATCCTGCTTTTGTAATCGGATTGTCAAATCAGTACGTGTCTGTGAAAAAAATAGTGAACGGTTATTTCAGAGTTTATACTTTTGACCAAAATTTAAAAAAAGTCAAATAGTCAAATGGAGCCAACGCGTGATAGAAAAGAACAGATTTTAGCTGCAGCTATCCGCCGGTTTTCTCACTACGGTTTTAACAAAACGTCTATGAGTGAGATTGCCGAGGACATCAAGCTGTCAAAAGCCAATCTTTATTATTATTACCCTGATAAATTCTCATTGATAGAGGCTATTGCCGATTTTCTCACGGAGGATAGCGGCCAGCGGTTGGAAGAGCTGATTGGCGGAACTTCAGGAACACTCCGCCTGCTCATGGGCGTCATTGATATTAAAGAGGAGTACTTTAATAATTATCGCATGCTGTTTCTTAACCTGAATGAAATAAACATTGCCGACCCACGGGTACAGTCGCTTGCGGCCCGTACGTTCAGCCGCGAGATTGCCACTATCGGGCGGATTTTTGAAAAGGGAATAAACACAGGTGAGCTTGTAACATTTGATATACCATCCACGTCTGAGCTATATTGTTCAATAATGCGGGGACTGGCTATATTCTGTCACAGTAAAGTACCCCAATCATTTGTCGGCGATACCGACGGCTGGTTAGCAATCATTGATAAACAAAAACAAGCTACCGCTATTTTCATAGATGGTATCCGGAAAAAATAACACTATACGTCAATTATCATACATCCAATGAATATCAGGTTATATACAGGTTTATTAATACTTATCATCCTTTCAATAGGTAAGGTGACATGGGCGCAGCAGCCCCTGCGACTCAACGATGCCTTACGCTACGCTTTGGACAACAGTGAAGCCATACGTAAAGCCAAACTGGAAATCGAGGGCGTCCGTTTCAAGGTTTCAGAGGTGAGAGCCTTGGCGCTGCCCCAGGTGGACGCAACCAGCACGCTGACCAACAACCTGCTGGTCCAGCAGTTTATTTTACCGGCCGATTTTATGCCTGGCGGCACGCCCGGCGAATTCATCGCTATCAAAGCCGGACAGACCTGGAATGCCATGTCACAGGTCCAGCTGAATCAGCAGATTTTCAACCAACAGGTTTTCACCGGTCTCAAAGCTGCTAAAACAAGTGAAGAATACTATAAACTGGCTGCGCTGCTGGCAGAGGAAAACCTCATCCAGCAGGTTGCCACCAACTACTATCAGGTAATCATTACCCGCCAGCAGTTAAACGTCATCGACGCCAATCTGGAGCGCACCGGGAAACTCGAACAAATGGTCAGCAGCCAATACGAGCTGGGACTGGCCAAGAAGATTGACCTCGATCGCATCCGTGTAAACCGCAGTAACCTGGTTGCCCAGCGGGAGCAGCTGACCTATGCGGTTACCCAGCAGGAAAACCTGCTGAAGTACTACATGGGGATGCCGGTTACGGAACCTATACAAATCGCCGAAGCCGAGCTGACACGACTGGAAGGGCAGGCGAGATTGGAGGCGGCTTCCGGCGGGGTCGACGTGGAAAGGCTGACATCGTTCCAGATTCTCAGGAAACAGGAAGAGTTACTCGGGCAGCAGCGGAAAGCATACATCTCTGAGTACTATCCCAATCTTTCCCTTGGAGGAAACTACACCTACATGTCTCAGAGTGACAAGTTCAATCTATACAGTAACCGGGCACTGAATTACGATATGGCAGCTGTTACACTTACCCTCCGTATCCCGATATTTGACGGCTTCGCACGGCGGTCCAGGGTTAACCAGGCCAACGTAGAGCTGAGGAAGGTACATGAGGACCTGCGTAGCCAGTCCAATGCACTCACAATGGCCTACGAGAATGCCAGGATACAGATCAAAAACAGCTTAACGACCATTAAAACGCAGGATGCCAATAAAACACTGGCGGAAGAGGTATTCCGGAGTACGCAGAACAATTACCACAACGGCCTGGCAAGCCTTACTGACCTGCTGACCGCAGAGACCGATCTGGTAGCCGCACAAAACAGTTACAACGAGGCATTGCTGAATTTCAAAGTCGCAGAGATCGAACTGATCAAATCAAACGGTAACATCAAATCACTTATCAACGAATAAATCCATTATCCATTATCAATCCATAAAAATGAAGAAAGTCTTAATCACCGTTATCATTGTCGTTGGCACACTGGCGCTGATAGGTTGGGTGCTTACAAGCAATAAAAAAGAGAATGAAGCCAAGACAGCCGTCGTTGCCGAAACCGGAGGGGCAACCGTTGTCAAAGTAGCCAAGGCGAGTAAAGAACCCATCATACTCGACTTTGTGGCAAATGGCAATTTTGCCGCCAACCAGGACCTGCAACTCTCATCTGAAGTAAGCGGGCGTGTAACACGCATTCTGGCAAAAGAAGGATCACGGGTAAGCCGAGGCCAATTGCTGGCACTGGTTGACCCTGAAATACAGGGTCTGGATAAACAAATGGCACAGGAGGCCCTACAGAAAGTAAAAACAGACTATGAGCGCTATAAAAGTTCGTTCGAAACCGGCGGCGTGACACGTTCCCAGTTAGATGAGATCGAACTTCAGGTGCGCAATGCAGAAATACGCCTCCAACAGGCAGAACGCCGCGTTGCTGATGCCAATATCAAATCACCTATCAATGGCATTGTGAACAGCCGCAGTATCGAGGTAGGTACTTACCTGTCTCTCGGCACCGAGCTCTTCGAGATCGTAGACCTGTCGCAGCTGAAACTAAAGGTCACCGTTAACGAGTCACAGGTGGTAAACCTCAGGATCGGCGATAAAGTAGCCATTTCGAGTTCTGTTTTCCCTGACCGTGAATTCAATGGTACCATCACATTCATCGCTGCGAAAGCAGATAATACATTGAATTACCCGGTAGAGATCACGGTCAGTAACAGCACCTCCTCTGAGCTGAAAGCCGGCATGTATGGGACGGCCAACTTCAAATTTCCGCAACAGGCCCCTACCATGCTGATCCCGAGGGGATCGTTCGTAGGCGGTGTAAACAGCAATCAGATTTACGTTCTGGCATCGGATACGACAGCCAAGCTGCGCGATGTAATTGCCGGCCGTATCTTCGGTGAACAGGTAGAAATACTGAAAGGGCTTGAAGAAGGTGAGACAGTTATCACCAGCGGACAAATTAACCTCGTTGATGGCTCAAAAGTTGATCCACAGCAGCATTAACCGGAAAGTCCGCAAATGCCATATGCGTATCCATATGAAACCTGCATGAGCCGTCGCTCAAAAAATGAACAAGCTCATGCAAGCTTCATTACCATTAAAAACCAGTCACTTCAATGAAAATTGCAGAAATATCCATAAAACGTCCATCCATTGTCATCGTGGTATTTACCGCGCTTTCATTGTTGGGCATCATGAGCTACTTCTCGTTAAATTACGAACTGCTCCCTAAATTTACCCCAAGCGTGGTATCGATTACCACCATTTACCCCGGAGCTTCTCCCGGGGAGGTGGAGAATACCGTTACCAAGAAAATTGAAGACGCTGTAGCGTCGCTGGAAAATATCAAAAAACTGGATGCCACGTCGTATGAAAGCCTCTCCATGGTTATTATTGAGCTGACCAGCAATGCGAATGTCGATTACTCGCTCAACGACGCACAGCGGAAAGTGAATGCGATCCTCTCCCAGTTGCCCGATGATGCAGAAACACCGTCGTTAGCAAAGTTCTCCATGGACGACCTGCCGATCATGACACTGGCAACCACTTCCGATATGGCCGATGCGGAATTTTACGACCTCATCGACAAACGTATCCAACCGGTATTGTCACGTGTGCCGGGGGTAGCACAGGTAAACCTGGTCGGCGGACAGGAACGGGAGATCCAGGTCAGCATCAATGCTTCGAAACTGCAGGGGTATGGCTTGTCCATTCTCCAGGTACAGCAGGCTATTCTCACGTCTAACCTGGACTTCCCGACAGGAAGTGTGAAAACCCAGCATCAGGATATCTTGGTGCGCCTGGCGGGAAAGTATAAAACTGTGGACGAATTACGTCATCTCGTTATCACCACCACTGCTTCAGGTGCCCAGGTGCGCCTCGGTGATATAGCCGACGTGCAGGATACACAGAAAGACGTCGAAAAGATCGCGCGGGTGAATCAGCGGAGCGCTCTGGTGCTCCAGGTACTCAAGCAATCAGACGCCAATGCGGTGGAAGTCAGCAAAGGCGTACAGGGTATCATCGGTGGGTTATTAGCCACCTATGAGAAAGAAGGCCTGAAGATGGATATCGCCAATGACAGCTCCACCTATACACTGGAGTCAGCCAATGCAGTTATCTTCGACCTCTTCTTAGCAGTGATACTGGTCGCCGTGGTGATGTTGTTTTTCCTGCACAGCTTACGAAATGCGGTTATCGTTATGGTGGCGATCCCTGCATCCCTGATTGCCACCTTCATCGGCATCAGTCTGTTTGGTTATACACTGAACCTGATGTCATTGCTGGGACTTTCACTGGTAGTAGGTATCCTCGTGGACGACGCGATCGTCGTTATCGAAAATATCTACCGGCACATGGAAATGGGTAAAAATAAAGTGCGGGCCTCCTTTGACGGAGCGAAGGAAATCGGGTTCACTGTGGTATCCATCACCCTGGTAATTGTAGTGGTGTTCCTGCCCATTGCCATCAGCTCAGGCATGGTATCCGACATCCTTCGCGAGTTCTGTGTGGTGGTCGTCATTGCCACTTTACTCAGTCTGCTGGCCTCCTTTACCATTGTTCCATTGCTTACCTCCCGTTTCGGCAAGCTCGAGCGCGTAACAGACAACAGTATCTTCGGCCGGTTTATCCTGTGGTTTGAAAATCAGTTACACCGGTTTACCCGCTGGATCTCAGGTTTACTGAGATGGGCATTGGATCATAAATTGGTTACCCTTTCCGTCGTCACCGTTCTGTTCTTCGGCTCGTTTGTCCTGCCTATGGCCGGCTTTATCGGTGGTGAATTCTTTGCCTCCGGCGACCGTGGTGAGTTTCTGGTACAGATTGAGATGCCCAAAGACGCATCCATTGAACAGACCAACCAGATGACGCAACGGGCGGAAGATTTCCTGCGCAAAAAGCCGGAAGTCGTGTCGATGATCACAACAGTCGGACAATCAAGTGATGCCATGGCCGGTGCCTTATCTTCGGCCTATAAATCAGAGATTACCGTCAAACTCGTACCTAAGGAGCAACGCGCGGACGAAAGTGCCATATTCGGTGCAAAAATAAAACGTGAGCTGGAAAAGGAGCTGGTTGGTGCCAAAGTAAAGACCGTTCCGATCAGTATCGTTGGTTTTGCGGAACAGGCACCGGTAGAGATGGTTGTCATCGGCTCAGACCTGGACAGTGTCATGCGCTACGCAGATGAAGCGCTGGCTCTCCTGCGGAAAGTACCGGGCACCTCGGAGACGAAATTATCCGTCGAAGCCGGCACACCGGAAATCACGGTAGAGGTGGATCGCGATAAAATGTCAGCCCTGGGATTAAATCTGCAAACCGTAGGTGGGACCATGCAAACAGCCTTCAACGGTAACACAAACGGAAAATTCAGGGCCGGCGAATACGAGTATGACATCAATATCCGTTTTGACGATTACGACCGGAAAAATGTGGACGATGTAAGTAACCTGCAATTTACCAACAACAGCGGGCAACTCGTCCGATTGTCGCAGTTCGCCACCATACGGGAAGGATCAGGCCCCAGCCAGCTGGAGCGCCGTGATAAAAGCACCTCCGTCAAGGTACAGTCGCAGGCGGTAGGGCGCCCGGCCAGTGCCATTGTGGACGACTGGTTGGTATTACTCGAAGACACACAGGCTCCTGCAGGCGTCAGTTACGTATGGGGAGGAGACAAAGAAATGCAACAGGAAGGCTTCGGTACGCTGGGTATCGCCCTGCTCGCATCCGTACTGTTGGTTTATTTTATCATGGTTGCGTTGTATGACAGCTTCGTTTATCCGTTTGTGGTGATGTTCTCTATCCCGTTAGCGCTCATCGGTGCATTCCTGGCATTGGCGTTGACAAACAACACACTCAACATATTTACCATACTCGGACTCATCATGCTGATTGGTCTGGTTGCTAAAAATGCGATCATACTGGTTGACTTTACCAACCACCTGAAGGCGGAAGGGAAGTCAACCCGTGAAGCCCTCATTCTGGCCAACCAGGCCCGGTTACGGCCGATCCTGATGACCACTATCGCCATGGTATTCGGGATGCTTCCCATTGCTATTGCGACCGGCCCCAGTGCCGAGTGGAAAAACGGCCTTGCCTGGGTAATCATCGGTGGCCTGCTCAGCTCCCTCTTCCTGACACTCATCATTGTCCCGGTGATGTACCAGATTATGGACAATATCCTTCACCGTCTCGGACTGGATAAAAAAACCCGGCCGATATCAGAGCTGATGGTTGAGGAATATGTACACAAGGATGTAAAAGAATACGAAGAGGTCGACTAACCGACCTTCGTTCAGAAAGTAAGCGGCCGGAAAGATTCATCATTTCCGGCCGTTTTTTTTACCGGATCCGTCAGCAGCAGGTCAAAGGTTGAAACCGGTATCGCTCTGCCGCTGAAAACACGTTATCTTCACCCCAAAATCATACTCATAATGCATACAACGTTATCTCTTTTCCGCAGAATTGCTTTGGCCGAAGGTATTTCGATGGTGGTGCTGGTACTGATTGCCATGCCACTGAAATACCTCACCGACCTGACCTGGGGGCCACTGACCGTCAAATACGTGGGATGGGCTCACGGATTACTTTTCATTGCCTACGTTATCTTCCTGCTATTGTGCTGGGATGCATACAAATGGAGTTTTAAAAGGGTGGTTGTATTTTTCCTTGCTTCCCTGATCCCGTTTGCACCTTTCTTGGTGGAACGGCAACTGAAAGAAGAAACCCCTGCGGTACCGGTTGATCAAAAATAAAATCGCTATCTTTACGTCCATGTAACCTGACGTTCACCTAACTGATCAGAACCATATGGAGCGTTTATGTTTAGATTGCCAACAACCGCTTATCGGTCGTTCCGATAAGAAATTCTGCGACGACGCCTGTCGCAGCAACTACTACAACCGTACGCAGTACGCAGATAATGAACGCGGATACGTACGGCAGATCAACCGGACCCTTAAACACAACTATCGCGTCCTGCAACAGCTCAACCCCGGGGGTAAAACCAAAGTCCCTCGTGCACAGATGGTGCATGCGGGGTTTGACTTTACGTATTTTACCCACCTTTATGAAACCGGAAAAGGAACAAAGTACTATTTTTGTTATGATCACGGCTATCTGCCGCTGAATAATGACGAAGTACTTCTTGTTGTAAAAAAAGATTCTCCATAATATCATCAGTTATGATCAGAACACCTGTTATCGCCATTATGCTATTTACTGCTCTGCACGGCCTGCCGGTCTTTGGTCAGGCACAGCCCTTGCCGATTGATAGCGCCGAAGCTTTACAGGAAGTCACCGTAAATGCCTATTTCAGCAAACAACCGCTGCTACGCGTGACCACATCAGCAGCGGCTATCAGCCGTTCCCTGCTGGCAAAACAAAGTGGCATCACACTGCTGCCGGCACTCAATACCGTACCCGGTATCCGCATGGAAGAGCGTTCACCCGGCAGTTACCGCCTTTCGGTGCGGGGCAGCCTGTTGCGGTCGCCATTCGGCGTCCGGAATGTAAAGATCTATTTCGACGAGATCCCGCTGACAGATGCCGGCGGTAATACGTACCTGAATGCACTGGACGCAGGTAGCCTCGATGGTATCGGCATCCTTAAAGGGCCTGATGGCAGTTTGTACGGTGCCAACTCAGGCGGTGTGCTGCTGCTGCAGCCCTACGGTATGGAAGCACGGGAAAACAGTGGGCAGTTCCGCCTCAGCAGCGGATCCTACGGATTATTCCACGAACAAGTAGCTGCCAACATCCGCAGCAGCGAACGGTACCGGTTCAGCATCAGCCAGGCCTGGCAGCGGTCGGATGGTTACCGGGATCATTCCGGTATGCAGCGCCATCATTTGCAAACCGTCCAGCGTTTTCAATACCAACCGGGCAGAGAACTACGTCTGCTGGCTTTTTACTCCGACCTCCGTTACCAAACTCCCGGAGGTCTGACCGAATCACAATATGCAGATAACCCCAAAGCCTCCCGGCCGCCGGCGGGGCCCAACCCGGGGGCAGCTGATCAGCAGGCAGGTATTTTCAGCAAGATCCTGACTGGCGGACTGGTACACGACACCCACCTGTCAGAACGCCTTAAACACGTTATGGCAGTTTACGGTTCATATGTCGACTTTCGCAATCCGTTCATCACCAACTACGAAAAACGCTTCGAACATAATTTGGGCGTGCGGACTTACCTGGATTATACCAGGGAAGTAAATGCCGCATTCAGCTGGCGGGCGAATGCCGGGCTGGAATGGCAGCAGGGCGGCAGCCGCATTCTGAACTACGATAACCATAACGGCACACCCGGTGCAGAGCAGAGCGGAGATGCGCTCCGTAACGGCTACCATTTTTATTTCGTGCGATGGAGCGCTGACCTGTACCGGCGGCTGTCTGTAGAGAGTGCGCTCAGTCTCAATTACTATGGATACGGTTACCGGGGACTGTTTCCAACATGGGATAACCGCTTTGAACGCGTGACATTCACTCCTTCCTGGATGCCCCGCCTCGCTTTATCGTATCTGCTAACCCCCAGCTTCAGCTGGCGGGCGTCCCTGGGAAAAGGCTACTCTCCGGCAACGACGGCTGAGGTACGCGCTTCCGACCAGATCGTCAATACCTCCCTGCGTCCGGAAACCGGGTGGAACCACGAGACAGGTTTCAGGTGGCAAAGTGTAAACCGGCGCTTCCTTGCTGATGCATCGGTATTCTATTACCGCATGCGGGATGCTATTGTGCGCCAGGAGCGACCGGGAGGGGAAGAATATTTCGGTAACGCGGGCGGACTGACACAAAGAGGGTTGGAAGCTTCCTTCCATGCATGGCTTATCCCCCCTCGCTCTGAGGCATTTATCCGGGGTTTACAGCTCAGCAGCAACCTTACCTTGAGCCACTTCCGTTTCAGCGACTATCTGAATTACTCCGGTAACCGCCTCACCGGCGTACCGTCAGAAATGGTGGCAAGTAGTGCTTATTTGCTGTTACCGGGTAAAATCGGCCTGTATATCCTCCATAACTATACATCCTCCATTCCCCTTAACGACGCTAATACCGTTTATGCCGGAGCTTATCAGCTATTGCAGGCCAAAGCGACCTGGGAAATTCCGGTATACCGGAACTATCAGCTGCAACTCTTCGCCGGCGCTGATAATTTGCTTAATGAACATTACAGTCTGGGCAACGATATCAACGCGTTCGGTGGCAGGTATTTCAATGCGGCCCCACTGCGTAATTTCTTTGCCGGTGTTGCTATAAGGTATTAAATAACTGGTCAATCTGCCGCGCACCCACACTGAAAAAATACCTGGAAACCCAAACGAGGGCAAAAAATTTATTCAGCATAATTGGGCTGTTTTGTTGTGAATAACCAAAATTAACAGATAAACGCCAAACAACAAGGTAAAAAAATAGTTTTGTCATAATTCACCCCTAAAGTTGTCGTTTTTACAACAGCTAACGTCTTATATTCCGTTGTAATTTTGAGTTGTAAAATCAATAGAAAAAATTAACAATGGCACAAGTAACACGAATTACGGTAAACGCAACAGTAAATGCTCCCGTAGCAAACGTTTGGAAGGCTTGGAATACACCAGGCGCTGAAACAAGGATGGCAGGCTATATTGGACAACTTTGTGAAATATGTTGAATTAACCCATTCATAACCATTAATCGTTACTACAATGAAGAAGAATAAAATAATCTTTTGGGTGGCAACTACCATCATTGTCCTCTGGGAAGGTGTCATGCCACTTAGCACCCTTTTGTTTTCACCCCAACATGTTAATGTAGGTACAAAGCCATTGGGCTATCCTGATTACTTTGCCTACACATTGATCATCTGCAAAGTGCTGGGTGTTTTTGCAATCTCCTATCCTAAAATACCCACTAAATTAAAAGAATGGGCGTATGCGGGGCTCACTTTTAACTTAATCTTTGCATTCATCAGTCATGCATTTGTAGATAAAAACATCGGATTTATGCTGATGCCATTAGTGGTGTTGGGTATTCTGGCTGTTTCTTACATTTATAACAATAAAATCCGGTATCACCGTAAATAATATCATAACATTCAGGAAAAAGGAGAACTATTTAATTGGTCACCACTTAATTTTTAATACAATGGAAAGTAATTCAGTTTCATTACATCGGGTAATCAAGGCAAACCCCGAAAAAGTATTCCGGGCATTTGCAGACCCTATAGCCCATTCAACATGGCTGCCACCTTACGGCTTTGTATGCACCATACAGCACATGGACTTTAAGGTAGGGGGCAGGTATAACATGACATTTATTAATTTCAGTACAGGGAACGGACATTCTTTTGGAGGATCGTACCTTGAAATAAAACCTAATGAGTTTATTAAATACACCGACACATTTGACGACCCTGGTTTGCCGGGAGAAATAACAACAACCGTATGGCTGAAGGCGGTTTCGTGTGGTACGGAACTCAAAGTATTGCAAGAGGGAATCCCTGCAGCAATACCTGTAGAAATGTGCTATTTAGGCTGGCAGGAATCATTGGAAAAATTAATAAAGCTTGTAGAACCTGAAATTCCTGATGCTTAAGCTACTAAAACATTGGTTTGTAAATCTATTGGTCCATACAAATCATAGGAAAAAAGTGTATATTGACAAGGGTATTTTGACACTAAATTTTTTGAGTAAAATAATAGTGATAGTTTTGAAGTAGCGATTCCTTCATCTCCACAAGGAAAGGGGGTAAGAATCTTATTCCAATAAATCTTTCCAACCCGGTCAGGCTATTTTTTCTTTTTATTGGAATTGTTTACCAGTGAATCTTTCGAGGGAGTCTCTTTATCTTTTTGATAAGATGACTGGCTCTTTTCTTTCGTGATTTTAGGTTTTTTCTGCTCTTTGCTCATGATGTTTGAATTAATGTTGTTTTATATTAGGTCCCCACAAATTATTGATTTATGGAAAAGATGGCTTGTTTGCCAATAAATTGTAAGTGAGGTAGGAAATAAACCTTCATAAAAGGTCTTTTGCTTAATAGTGGGATGGATTCTGATAAACTTGCCATGATATGGGGGCTTAAAATGTTACTTATTTTTATAAAGAAAGAGTACCATTTTATCCGTGGACAAGTGGATCTATTTCAGAATAAAACAGGGTGTTTTATTGCCTGATGCAGACGGATACGAAAATATCACGCATCTTCACGTGCATATCTAAAGGTAAACATAATAATTGATATCCTGTAAATTATCTTTTATTTTTTTGACCAATCTGGATACCAAAATGACAGCAGCGATATGGGGAAGTTCAATAAAACGAAATAAACGGAAATAAATCTGAAAATCAATTATTTAACAGGAGTATATTCACTGCCATAACTCCGCCAAAATAAACAAAAAACAGTAAAAAGAGCAGAACAAAAACCCCTTTATACGACGAAAGAGCCGCTTTTGAAGCGGCTCTTTCTGTTGCGGAAAGTGAGGGATTCGAACCCCCGGACCTGTTACAGTCAACGGTTTTCAAGACCGCCG
>CAZJKM010000025.1:0-32921 GCA_964546645.1 uncultured Sphingobacteriaceae bacterium | reverse complement strand
AATGCGCAATTTGTCCGAATCCCAGCAACGGCAGGGAAAGCAAACAGCAAAAAATTATCCCTTTCATATTCTTACCTGTTAAGCGTTAACCGATAGGTAACCTGTTCTCCGGTGATTGCCGGTATACCCCGTACCCATATCATTAAAAAGTCCATACAGGATTGCCGAAACAACCCTGTATGGACAAATATACTGAAAAATCAGTAACCGCAGGAAACAATTTCCTACCTGTTATGATGAATTAATTAACCACCCAGAAACTTTGAACATTAAAGTTAGGGAAGGCATAGACCTCACCGTTACTCTGGATACCCAGCACGGTCGTCCCGACCGTTACGATCCGCGCAAACCGGCTCCAACCGGAGCCGATCCGGCTCCTGGATCCGAGGCGGCCGGTGACGGACGTCGGCTGGGACCACAGGTCACCGGCAGCATCCACAATCAGCAGGGAGGTTGCGTCAAATATCGCCAGCTTATTGACATCATAAATCTGGTATCCGGTAGCAACCGCAGCATTGTTAGGCGTAGCCAGGGACGCATTGTTAAAGGCATACCAGGCCTGCAGCACGCCGGCGGCAGTCATCGAATAGAAGTAAACCCCGTTCACAGGTGACAGGAACAACGGCATGGAGAATCCGGTACCGAAGTCAGTTGCACCCGCAGGGGTATTCACAATCGCTACATTACCACCCTGGATCGAGAGCATCCGTAGGATGTGACCGGTGGTAACCGTAATGTACCGGTCCGCATCGTAGAAGATCAGGTCCCGATAGGTCGCACGGGGCACAGTGGCCACCTGCGTACCGGAGGCAGAAACCATTCCGTTCCCACCCAGCGGATAACTGATCAGCTCACTGGTGGATTTCCACTCATACAGGCTCTCACCTTTGAAGTCAAAATACTTGCTGGCTAAAGCGCCGGTAAGACCTGTCAGTGTCCCGCCTGTCGTCACAACAGAAGGCGCCCGGAAGGTCTCAAAGTTATTGTAAACCGTGTCAATCCCCTGCGGCGGGAAAAATACCGTCCGCAGGCGGAACTCACCGCCGGCCGGGAAATTTGACAGCTGCAGCTCATTCGTCGCCCGGTCAGCCCGTACCGTCCGCGTCTGGCCTAGGGTGTTGGTATACACCACCTCCGCATACGCCACACTATCACCCTGGGTAGTGGGCGTCAGGTTCAGTCCAAACAACGACTCGGCGGGATTCAGGCTTAATCCCGCTACCCTGCGTGCACGCAGGCCATTGGCAAAGTCTGCACCCCACACCGTAACGGTGGCCGTTGAATACAGAGACGATTCCCCGGCACTGTTCGCGTTGCGGAACTCAAACAGGGTCGCACCTTCCGGCAGGTTCTCCATAATCAATGAATCCTTCTGTATGCCCGAACCGGTACGGACAAACTGCTTCACAATGGAGTCCTGCCGCATATTCCAGTAAATGATAGTCCGGTCAACCTTGGGATCCGCACTGACATACCAAGTCAGCTTAGCCCGGCCAAAACCGGGATAAAACCGAATGGAATCCACTTTTCCCAAATAGACCCCCTCTACCTGCTGCTCCCACTGGGCCTGGATGTCGTTCATCTTATCGCAAGACGAAAACAGCAGGACAACGGACGCCAAGAGGGCCAGAGCGACCGGAAATAATCTATATGTCTTTTTCATCTGTTTCATATTTATTCCAATAGTTAATGCTACGGCTGGGGCACCGTATTGTCCCCATATGCTGAAAACTCACCTCCTGACCAATAGTTGTTCAGCCCCGGAGGAGCTCCGGCAATCTCGCGGACAAACAGCCGGAGGTAGCGTACCGGCCGGGCATCGATCGGCATCTCATATTCCGTTCCGTTAGCCGCCAGGTTCAGCGGGCCCTGCGTATCCGGTGGCACCATCCGGTCATAACGCGGGATTGCATGCCAGCCTAAATACTGCCAGTCATCCTTAAAGGTCGTGGCCGGCATGGCATACAGCGGATCGATTTTATTCGCCACATCATTCTGGAACGCACTGGCACGGAGACTGGTCTCATCCAGCCAGTAATCACGGTTCGATATCTTCGAAAAGTCGAATACATCGGTTCCCCACAGTTCAAACTGCGTGATGTTGGCCTGGCCGTACACCGAATTGACGTGATAACCGTGGATCACGATCCGGCTGAGCTTGGCCACCTGCCGCAGGTCAATGGTCATGGACAAACCGTTACCGGCACCCGGCTGGGTCAGCCAACCGTGGGAAGCCGTATTCACAATACCGTCCCACAGGGTGGCTATGTTCCGTCCTGACAGGGTCGTCGGATTATCCAGCGGGACATTCGCCCGGAAATCCGCATAGGGTTTGGGGATCATCGTTTCAAAGAACGGTGTCGTGGTGATCCAGGTAGTATCTGATATATTTCCCCACTTATCTTCAAACGAAACACCCACCGTGGTCTCTTCCGGCTCAAAACCCCGGAATGCCCGCCGCTCTGTCTCGGATGACGAGAAATACACTTCACGGGTGATGATATCTCCCGGACGCGTCTCATCGGGGGCGACCATGCGGACACCCAGTTCCGTCATTTTTGGGTTATCCCAGGAAACGATAATACCCCCGAAACCGGGAAGCATATTCAGGGAATTCTTGGCAATCCCAATCAGGCCTTCCAGCGGCTGGAATTCCACTTCCAGCGGCTCTGACCGTTGCTCCAGCTTATTGACCTTATACAATCTGGCTTTTACCGGGCTGGTGGTATTGAACCCTTCGATGGTCAGCTCATTCTTATGGATGGACGACTTTTCTGTAAAGGTCCTTCCGTTCCGCTCATACTCTGCCATAACGTACAGCAGGTCGTTGTCCCTGGGTAAATCATACGAAATCGTAGCGCCCCCGTTAATCGGGGTGATGGCATACCCTGTCAGGGGTCCTGTGTTCCAGGACCCGCCCTCCGGCCGCTTGAGGTCGTTGTCGGTACAGGCAACGGACATCAGCACCAGGGCTGCGAAGATAAAACTATACTTTTTCATAAAACAATCTTTTAAATAGTCATTCTATATATCCCTTCCGGTGATTACCAGCCATAAGTCTGCACCAGGTTCGTATTCACCCGCAGGTCATACTCCCTGATCGGGTACAGGTAATCCCTGAATGTCATCTGGCGTGCCGGTGCGCTCACCTGCGTGTTATAAAATTCTTCCGTTACAACCGTGGTCGTTCTCCAGGTCGTCGGCGTCAGGGTCCAGTACTGGTCAGCAATTTTCCAGCGGCGGACATCCCAGAAACGCTGGCCTTCAAACGACAGCTCGATCAGGCGCTCTTTCTGGATGATCTTGCGCATCTCGTTCTTGTTGCTGGGTGCCGACGGGTTATAAGCAAAGTTCTGCCACGATTCCACGACCCCTTGCAGCCCGGCATTTGCCCGGATCTTATCGATCCACAGGTACACCTCCTGGTCGGGCGCCGCCTTTGATTCATTCAACGCTTCCGCATACAGCAGGTAGAGGTCCGCCAGCCGTAGCAGCGGGAACCGGTAGTCATAGTGGGTATACCCCTGACCGCTGATACCCCGGCTACCAGCCGATTCAAACGGGATGATCTTCTTGGGCGTATAGGAAGCCTGCCCGTTACCGGGCCCGATCTCATTATTCCGGGACCGGAGGACCGGGCTGAACGAGGCACCGCCGTTATTGGTAGTGGAAGCCAGTTCGAAATACCCGCGGTCAATCCCCAGGCTGGCATAAAAGCGTACCTCCCGGTCAAAGTGCAGGTTCACCGTCACCTCGCCCGTCGAAAGGTACGATGCATGCTGGTCAATGGGCAGTGCTCGGCGCAGGCCAAACCGGTTGGCATAATCCCAGGTTTTATCCTCATCGATCGGCACCCCGTTTTTGCTATAGTACAGGTTTACCATGTGCCACGAGGCGGACATGTAATTCAGCAGGATCGGCTGGTCGGTACTGTACAATACCGGGTGCATACTGAGCAGCGGCTGTCCTAACACCGCCAATCCGACAGCGCCCTTATTCGCAAATCGCTCCTGGGTGGCCCACAGGATACCCGGATTCCGGTCTATCTGCTCGGTGATCGCTTTCCGCACGGTCATCATCTTCACCAGCGTGTCGTTCATCGCAAAAGTCTGGGCACCGCCGGCAAATTTGTTAAATACGTACAGCCGGTGACCTACGGCTTCGGCCACGTCGATAGCTTCCCGAGTAGCGGCCACCACGCGATCCCATTTGGAGGCATCGTAGGTGCTGGGGATCAGCTGCTTGCCACGGTTATCCACCCATCCGGCGTAATCGGTATTCCCATTGAACAACGGGCTGGCAGCCCAGGCCAATACTTTCGCCTTGATACCCAACGCGATGACCCGGGTAACCCGGCCCTGCTCGGTGTTCGGATCCAGCAGTACATCCGGTAAACCGGCGGCCGCCTCATCCAGCAGTTCCACGATATAATCCACGCATTCATCGATCGGCTCGCGGTAGACCTTGGCCGTGGCCGGATCGGCCGATACCGGCAGGTTCTCTTTCACCAGTACGATCGGGCCATACAGCTGCATCAGGAAGAAATGGTAATAAGCTTTGAGGAATTTCACCTCTGCAATCCAGCGCTCCCGCTCCGACTCATCTATATCCCGTGGGAGATGGGCATTCTCCAGGAAAATATTACAGTCACGGAGGGCGGTATACAGCGCTTTCCGTTCTGCCGTGATCCCGAAGCCGGACCAGTAGTCCTGGTACGGTGTATTCGAATTCTGCAGCCCACGGGCAATCATAGCTGCCGGCATCACCGCCGCCCGGCTTTCATTCCGGTAGTCAAATTCATCCCGGCTGCTAAACCAGGTCGGATAATTCCACGGGTGCGTGGGATCGGGCAGGTGTCCGTAAACCGTGCGCAGGAACTTGTCCATCACCGACCGGTTGGAAAACGCATGGTCCAGTGTCGCCGTATTATTCGGTACCACATCCAAATAGTTGCAACTCGTTACCATCAACAGGAAACAGGCTGCCATTATTTTCATTAAACTCTTCATTCGTCTATCATTTATCGCCACTTTTCAGCAGCCAATTACAGATTGATATTTATACCCAGGTTGAACACCCGCTGCAGCGGATACCCCAATCCCAGGCCGGCCATCTCCGGATCCCACAGCTTAAACTTCGACCAGTACGCCAGGTTGGTACCACTCAGGTACACCCGCATCATGGCCACGTGGGCCCGTTTGGTCAGACCCTCCGGCAGGGTATACCCCACTTCTGCCTGCTTCAGCCGGACAAAGGTACCATCACGCAACCACCAGGTGCTTGGCTGCAGGTTGTTCTGAATATTGTATTGCGATAACCGGGGCCAGAACGCATACACATCCCGGTTGGCTTCAGACCAGTGGTCGTCGGCGATCAGCTCGACAAGCGCTTTCTGCCCTTGGCCGGTAAACGGCTGCAGCGCGGCCGGATTGATAAAGAACGAAGACCGGCCTGAACCCTGGATAAAGAAGTTCACGTCAAACGCCTTGTACATCACGGAGAACGATGTTCCGTAAATGATCTCCGGGTCTGTCGGATAACCGATCGGCACGATATCGTCGGCCGAAATCCGGCCGTCGCCGTTGATGTCCTTATACTTGATATCCCCCGCTAAGTACTCGCCGAACTGCTGCACGGGTGAATTGTTCCGCTCTTCCTCATCCACAAACAGCCGCTCCGCAATATAGCCGTACGGCTGTTTGATCTTCAGGCCAATGCGTGACCGCCAGGGAACATCGCTGTAATCCGGTTCCTCGTACTGCTCGAAACGGGCAGTGGCGTAGGTAAAGTTACCGTTGATCAGGAACTGAAGGCCACTCGGCAGTACCTTGTTGTATTTCAATTCGGTCTCGAACCCGCTTCCTGACGAAATACCGACGTTAGCCTGCGGGGTACCCCGGATTCCCATGGTGGTCGGGATGTCCTGGCGGGTCTGCAGGATATTGCGGCGCCGTTCGTGGAAGATATCCGTCATGATGGTCAGGTCGTTAAACAGCCCCAACTCAAACCCGAAGTTGGCTTTCCGGGCTATTTCCCAAGTGATCAGGTCGTTCGCATACCGATTGATCGTGATGCCGGTACGGGAGTATCCGGGGACTCCCTGCATTCCGAAGGGGTACGTAATACCCGAATTCATATCGATCTGGGACAGGTAAAAGAACCGGTCCCAGCGGGAGCCGATCTGGTCGTTTCCGACCTCCCCATACGTGGCCCGCAGCCTCAGGGTGGAAACTACGTCTTTCAGACCTGACCAGAATTTTTCGTTACTGACGTTCCAGCCGGCACCCACTGTGGGGAAGAAACCCCAACGGTTGTTCTCGGCAAACCGCTCCGTACCGTTCAGGCCGTAGTTAAACTCAATGTTGTAACGGGAATCATACCCGTACGCCAACCGGAGGGCATTCGAGATGTTCCGGAGGGGCAACGAACCCTGCAGCGGATCGGAAAGCTCACCGGAAATTTCTGTAGTCGTCGAATTCCGGATGGTACCCACCATCAGGGCATTGAAATCGTGCTTGCCACCGATCATCTTGTTATATTGCAGACGCAATTCGCCGTATTGGTTCGCTTCCACCGTCCGGCCGCCACCCACGTAGTTCAGGTACTCAGTCCCCTGATCCGGGTTCAGTGCCAGCAGCCGGTAAGAACCATCGATGGTGTTGGCCAGCGCATAATAAAACGGATTATACCGGCGGTTATGGGCATAATAGCCTCTCCGCTGTACGTTGTAAATTCCCCGGGCGGTGAGTCCTTCCAGCTTAGCGATGAACTTGTGTTCCATTTCCAGCTGTACCTGCATCATGGATTCGCGGGACTCCTGGAACGAGCTGACCAGGTTGGCCCATGGGTTATTCAATGAGTTTTCCTGGTCCCTCCCGAAGAGGATGTGTTTGTTAAACTGGGTAGCTTCATCCGCCGGGTAAAATGGCAGGAACTGCACCTGTGAGGCATTCCGCGCCTGGCGGAAGACGGCGGCACCACCGCTGACGGTGTTCCCTTCCTCATCCGTCATATTCTGAATAAACGGTCCGGTCCGGTCATCGAACGATCCGTACGCACGCACCACACCGGTGGTGGTCGGCGCAAACTTGATGGTTACGTTGGAACGTACCTGCAACCGATTGATATCGATGTTGTTATCGATCATGTTATCCTTACTTTCTTTCAGGATCCCCTGGTCGTTCTGGTAGTTGGCCGCCAGGTAATACTGTACGGACTGGCCACCACCGGTCAGGTTCAGGTTGATCCGACGGTTGGTGGCTTTGTCATCGATCAGGTAGTCATACCAGTTCACCGACGGATACCGGAGTGGATCCAGACCCAGCTCGGTACCCCGGATCTTAGACGACGAGTACGGCAGTTCGATCATCGGGTCACGCGTCCGTACTGCTTCGTTGTGTAATCTCATATACGTCACCGGGTCAGCCAGGTCAAGCATTTTCGTGTTGTACGAGTTGGACTGCTCGGCCCGGAGGCTGATGGTAAGGCGGTCTACCTTACCTTCTTTAGTGGTCACGAGGATCACCCCGTTCGCACCGCGTGCACCGTATAACGCAGCGGCTGCGGCATCCTTCATGACACTGAACGAGGAAATATCGTCCACGTTCAGACGGGCCAGGTCATTGGAGTTCATTTCCACCCCGTCAATGAGGATCAGCGGATCCCGCTTACCGGATGTACTGAAAGACGTTACCCCGCGGATGTAGAACTCCGCGTTGTCCAGACCCGGCTCACCCGACCGCTGGTAGGCGATCACACCGGCTATCCGGCCGGCAAATGCCTGGGTCAGGTTACTGGCCGGAATTTTCATGTCCGATGGTTTCACCGTCGTAATGGCACTCACCATACTTTCCTTTTTCTGGGTACCAAACGCGGTAACAACCACCTCGTCCAACTCATCCGTTGATTCTACCATGGTCAGCCGTATTTCGGCTTTCCCTCTTACTGAAACCTCCTGGGTCGCATAGCCGACCGCAACGATCTCCAGTATTGCATTTTCATTCGGAACGGTCAGCGTAAAGTGCCCGTTCAGATCGGTAACGGTACCGAGGCTGGTGCCTTTTACTTTTACGCTCGCACCGATTAATCCCGCCTCATTCTGATCAGCAATACGACCGGTGACCTTCCGCTCCTGCTGAACTGCCGCCGTTTCGACGGCCGCGAATGTGGTGGATAAAGGATAGGGCATTAATGCCGCCATCACATAAATAACATACCTGTAAAGTTCATTTTTCATATTCCATAAATTACTGATACTTACTTTTACCTAAGTTCATTGAAAAACTTCATCTTTTTGTAATAAAACGTTAAAAAATAAAAACATAAACCCCTGATACGGGTCGTTCAAATGGTACACCGGCTAACCAGGACGCACCGAAACAACCGGATAGGAGGCTCTCAAAGAAGGGGGACACGGTGCTCCGGAATACACCATCGTCAAAAAATGGTCTTTTTTCATATCATAAGCAATCGGGTTTAATTTCAGGTACACACTCATTATTATATAAAAATAAAATCCGTCTGTTACAAAACATCAAAACCCTGCGTGCAGGACCTCATCTGTCAATGATTCAACAATACGATGCTTTTTCAATAAAATAAGGATTCGCTTTTACTGCTTAATTGAATACCGCACGCTATCACCTTACAGTGTACGTACACGAAAAACATGAACTAAGTTACGAAGGGAAAGTCTTTGTCTTTTCATAATCACCCTGTCTGTTTTAAACAATTATTCCTTTTATTCATTTCTGCCCTCTCCGGCATGCGGTTCCTATGCAGATTTGACATCAAATGTAAACGCAATAACCAATAAATGCAAATTTTTTTGCATTTATTATGCAACAACAGGCTTAACGCTGGTTCCGGCTGATAAAGGATAGGATGGATTCATACACATTCTCCGGAAAAATAGCCGGCTGGCCGTACCAGAAGAAAGACTCGTCCCCTTCGTAAACGCCCAGTTGTATATGCCGCCGGGTTGGCAGGTAACTGGCGACGTCGTTGCAGTAGCCGGCCACACTGACCAGCTGATCCGGCCAGAGCTGCTTGATGCCGATACTGTAATCCGTGACCACCTCCCGCGAAAGACCTACCAGTTTCCAGTTACCGATATTGATGGTTTGTATATATACCGGCATGTTCGTCAGCATGGTCCCTGTCCGGTGGTACTCCAGCATCAGGTCGGCCCAGCGGACATTCTTTTCAGCTGACACATCGCCTTCTTTTCCAGAATTTTTTGTTTTAAATGCTTTCAGGTCGCTGACCGACCAGGGGGTCACCGGAAACCGTATCGTATCCATAAAAAAAGTAATATTTCCGGCTACCGGTGTCTTTTGCTGACCATCCAGCACCTCCGTCACCGCAGCGGCCAGTTTCCTTCCGCTCAGCCGGTGATCACTGTCAGCCGGATTGATATCTCCCCCGCATCCCTGCAGGAAAAGCGCACGGGACACCTTTCCGTGATGTACCAGTTCTTCGCGTGCGACCGCCGGATAATTGGCACTGACCGTCACGCCTTCCAGACCGGCATTAGCAAATACCGGATGGCATCCGTGCAGGAACAACACGTCTTTTCCCTTGTTACGCCGGTACGTTACTTCTATCACATCCACGTCGTCATCGTACGCTGTCAGGTGCGGCTGGCGGCGATTCCGCCCCACGGCCGCCTTGCCCCGCCCGAAAACCAGCTCGGCTTCCGCCTCACTGCGTACGGCCTGCCGCACGGAGGCCAGTATGGCCGGGCGTACCGTACCGTACAGATAGGTACTGTCAGGCCGCTGGCAGTGCGGTCCCCAGGTGGTCCAGTCCTGAGACACCGGTGCAAAATGCGTATGCGACGCATTGATGAGCACCGCTTCTGCCGGAATACCCAGGGTTCTTGCTATTTCTCTCTTTACGTCATCGATGAACGGCGCATTAAACCCGCACAAATCCAGTCCGGCAATCACCACCCGCTGGCTGCCCTGACGGATACTCATCGCCGTGGCAAACATATTCCGGTCGGAGTGGTGTACCGCCTTCCATACACCCGACGCCGCATCCACCCCGTAGATATGGTCTCCGTCAGCCGCCAGGTACCGGATGTCCTGGTGATACGTCATCCCGTTACGGACGGCCACACGCAGCCACTCCTCCCTCGGGGCGATATACTGCACGATCTCCCCGGAGGCTGTCAGCAGGTACAACTGTCCGTTATGAACCGTCACATCCGTACCGTCGGCCATTTCCGGGAGCTTCGTCCAGGCTGCCGTACGTGCCACGGAGGACCGCCAGACCGATCCCTGTTCATCCAGGACAACCAGCATCCCTTTCTGTATGGCTGCCGACCGGACGGGTTTCTGCAACGCCATCAGCGCCTTCCACCGGGGCTTGCGCGAGACACGCGCCCGGTACAGTGTCTGATCAGGCCCGATCGCAAAGGCTTGTTTGCCTTCCACCGCAATGAGCCGGTATCCCGCTCCGGGGTCCATACCATGCAGTTGCGCATACAGGGCGGACTTCTCCGCGTTTTTCTGCAACGACAGCCCTTCTACAACCACCCATTCCAGGCTGAAACGCCCTTCGCGTGGCAAACCGTAGCCGGCCAGCGACAACGAAAAAACAGACGCGTCCGGTTCCAGGCTCGCCTGTCCGGTTCCGACCTGGTAAATCGATTGGGTATACGCCGGTAATACCCCGCAAAACGCGGCAATCGTGAAAAAAAAGATCAGTCCCCTATATAAATTCATCTGTCAGTTATCAATTTAAACACCCAATCGCTCATCCAGTGCTTTGCTCACACTGCCCGCCTTCAATAGTAACGTTTTCGCTTCCTCGTAGTGGTCGATGCCACCTTTTTCCATCAGCATCCGCACGGCACGGTCTGTGATCTTATCGTTGATCAATGCGACGTGTACCATGCTGTTATCTTTCACACGTCCCAAACGGACCATGGTCGTCGTACTGATCATATCAAAAATGATCTTCTGGGCCGTTCCGCTTTTCATCCGCGTACTGCCGGTAATAAATTCAGGGCCTGTAATCACCTCTACCGGGTAATCGGCCGCGGCAGCAATAGGACTCTCCGGATTGCTGACTATACAGCCGGTAGGGATTCCCTCTTTCCGGCAGGCCTTCAGCGCCTCCAGTACAAACGGCGTCGTACCGCTGGCCGAAATACCGACTACGATATCGCCCGGGCCGACCTGCCGTTGCTGCAATTCGCGCCATGCTTCTTCCCGGTCGTCCTCTTTTTCCTCCAGCGCATCCGCCAGACGATCCACACCGCCGGCCAGCACCACATTAAAAACGCCTTTCGGGACGCCGTAAGTGGTGGGCAACTCAATTACATCCAGTACCGACAACCGGCCACCGCTTCCTGCCCCTACATAAAACATCCGGCCACCGGCAGTTAACTGTGCCACAATCTGTTCAATCAACCGCACCAGCTGCGGCAATGCCTGCTTGATGGCCGGCGCGACCCGATGGTCCTCTGCATTAATATACCCCACCAATTCTTCCACCGACTTTGTCTCCAGGTCCCTGTAAGGAGATGGCATCTCCGTAATCCGCTCCATAGTTATTTTTACTGACTATTATATATTAAGGTTGATCATTCATTATGCGTTGCTGATCGCTTTTGCATGTTTCCGTATTTTCCGGACCGCTTCCACTATCTGGTCCATATCATCCCTGCTTCCCAGCAGCATATTCTGCGTAAACCAGACCGCCTGCTGATCCGCCAGCTTATCATTCTGCGGACAACGGTTCCGCTCCAGCCATTCCTTCATGGTTTTTTCCCCGTAAATCTTCAGGTAATGTTTATTGGTAGCCAGGCCGGTCACATACTCCGACAGGTTCATCTTGCCGTAACCCGGCGAGCAGGGAACCCCTTCCGCACTCAGTGCGTTCAGGAATTTTTCCCGCGACAGGCCATCGAAGCGCTTCGCATCGTACCGGAACATATACAGGTGATACGCACTGCGCGTCGTACCCGGATATAATTTCGCAGGGGTGATCCCGCCAATACGCTTCAGCTGCTCATCCAGGTAAGCGGCATTTTCCGAGCGGCGTTTCACCTGCTCTTCCATGCGGCTCATCTGGGCCAGCAAAATATTGCCTTGGAATTCCGTGAGACGCACATTCGTCGCCCGCGTGCCCACCCCGGTGCCGTAATTGCCTACACGCGCCTGGCCCTGGCCCTGGTTATGGAAACGGTAGCAGGCCATGGCAAAGTCATCATCATTCGTCAGGACGGCACCACCTTCTCCGGCATTCAGGTTCTTCGATGCCTGGAAGCTGAGCGCACCCGCTAAGCCGTAATTCCCCACCTTTTTTCCTTTCCATTCGGCCAGGTGCGCCTGGCAGGCATCTTCAATCATCGGGACACCTGCTTTCCGGGCAATGGCGCCGATGGTATCCAGGTCTGCCGGGGAGCCACCTATGTGTACCGGCATGATCGCCCGTGTCTGGGCAGTAACAGCCGACTGTACCTTACGCGGATCCATCTGGAAGGTTTCGATGTCCGTATCCACAAAAACTGGCAGGCCATAATTCAGTACCACCACGTTGTACGTTGCAATAAACGTATACACCGGTATGACCACTTCGTCTCCGGGACCGATATCCAATGCACCCATAATGGTATACAGCGCGTTGGTACCACTGGACACACCCAATACGTTTTTGATACCGTTCAATGCCGCATACTCTTTCTCAAATGCGGCTACCCGGGGTCCGTTCAGCCGGCCCCAGCGTGAGCTGCGTACGACATCCACCACGGCCTGCTCCTCCCGGGTGTCAAAAAGCGGCCAAGCCGAAAATTGGCCACGGAAAGCTTTCGTGCCGCCCAGGATGGCGGGCTTACCTGCGTCAGCAGCAGCAAATGAAAACAGCGGGCTTCCGGCACCGATAGCCAGGCCTGCACCTCCGATAACTGCTTTACCTATAAAATCCCTCCTGCCTGTATCCGGGATACGATTGTTTTCCTTTTCCATTGCTTTTTTGTTCTGTATTGATAAATTAGGGTCAAAAATCTCTCTTCAAATAAGGGTATTAAAAATTACCAGACAATAATAAAGATAAACTTTGACACCTGCAACATAAAAACGCACAAAAACCGCACCTTCTTCGTTAAAAAAGAGAAAGGCCTTTATATTAAATTGCTTAAATAAAGGCCTTTCCTATAAAACTGCAGGTAATACCCGCTACCGGCGTTTTTTCACCATCCGTTGTATTTGCTTCGCCATGTTTTCCGCAATCAGCCGGTGTCCTTCATCATTCGGGTGTATCCCATCGGGTAACAGCGATCCATAACCACCATTTTTGTTGCCATAATCCACGAATACCTGATAATTATCGGCCAACCCGGTGCGGTACTCCTTTGCCAGTGCGCGTACCGCTTTGGCATATTCATATAATCGTTTGTCCTGAAAGTCAGGTCGCGGAGCCGCCCCCGGACTGGGTGCAACCAGTATCACGTTGGCCTTTTGCTTCCGTAATGCCGTGATCATATACACCAGGTTATCCCGATACTGTTCCAACGAAATCCGGGAGGGGCCCTCCGGCGTATTGCTGTCAATATAAGCGTCATTGGCACCGAAAGCAATGATCACCAGGTCCGGGTTCCGCGCCAGCACGTCTTCCTCAAAGCGATCCCGCCCATGCCGTACTTTCGCAACGGAATTGTCGTGGATGGTGCCGGAGTGGCTGCTTCCCACTCCGGCATTGATGAGTTCCACGGGTACTTTCCCTTTCAGCAAATCCGGCAGGCGCTGCGCCCATACCTGGTTGACACCTCTCCGGGCTGCCGTGATGGAATCACCAAACGCAACAATGCGCACCGGCTTCTTCTCTTTGACCAGGGTAAAACCGGCCAGGCCTCCTGCCAATAGCAGGAGCAGCAACAGTCGCTTTACGTTTGCCTGGGAGCCCAGTAGGTGCATGTTCCTTTCGGATTAATCGGCCCTGTAAACAGTGTACAGCCACCGCAGGTTTCATTTTCCCGCGGAGGAAGCCACAGATTACAGATCTGGCACTCAGAATCTTCAGCGGGTGATTCATCCACATAACCCAGTTTCTTCCGGGCTTCAAAATCCGCCTCTTTCAGTTTGGAAAAATCACCGCAATTCCCTCCGAAGCGTTCCGGCAGGCCTTCTTTCTTTTCGGCTGTTTCGGTCTTGCCCGGGTTATTACCACAGCCCGCTACGGACAAACCGCCGGCAACCAATGCAACCCCGGAGACAAACAGCCGGTTCAGAAAAACCCGGCGACTGCTTTCCTCTTCTTTTTTTGTCATATCACTCATGCTCTTATCCTTCTTTCTTCTCCTGTGCAGCGGAAGCCGCTGCTTCCAGCGCCTTCTTCACATCTGCATCCGCAGATGCCTGCTGGTTCAGCACCGTTGCCACAGAACGACGGTCAGCGTCAGACAGCTTCGCTTTCTTCACCCCTTTGGTAAACCCGTTCAGGTACGCTAACTGCGCCTCTTTATCGGCTTTGGAGAACTGCGAAACCAGCGAGCGGATATCGGTCACATTTCCTCTGGCACCGATCACGAAGGAACAGTCAGACAGGAAAGCCATGGCACCGCCATCCGTTCCTTTGAAAAAGTCCTGCTGCTGCAGCACCTGCAGGATAGCCGGTGTGGAGCCGGTATTGGAGCTGAGCACCGCTTTGCGGAACCAGTCATCCTCCTTATATTTCTGTACGGTTTTAGCCAACGCAGCCACGGCCGTGGCGTTGTTGAACTGGCCCACGCTCAATGCAGCCTGGAAAGCCGTCTGTGCCGATGCATCTTCCACCCGCTCTGCCAGTGCCGGCAGCAACTCGGGGAACCGTTCCGCCAGTATCACCCCGTGGCGTCTCACCTGGGCTTCCGCATCTTTCAGGGCTACCTCCACGTGTTTTGCCTGCAGGGCATCCTGGCCTTCCAGCACATACAGCGCATGCAGGCGGGTCCGCGGATCGGCATGCGTGTTCAACAGTGTTTCCACCGCACCGATAATGGATTTATCCTGGCGCTCCAGCAACAACCGCTGGGCCTGCAGGCGCCACCACTGATCCGGCTTTTCCAGCAGCGAAACCAGCTCCGATGACGGGGTGTTCCGCAGGTCGGGGGTCACCATTTCCGGGCGTTTTCCTTCCGGGTAAACCCGGTAAATCCTTCCATGCCGGTTGCCATACAGGAAATCCATATCTTCTTTCAGGTCATCCGGGATAGACACCGGCGTCTCAATATGCTGCCGGTACATATCCACGATATATAATGCGCCATCAGGACCCACGTTGAAATTCACCGGGCGGAACCACGTGTCTTTTGTCGCCAGGAACTCACGCTCGGTTTCTGACGCATCCCGGCGTGCCGAGAAGAATGGTCCCTTTTCCGTAGGTACGATCACATCCCGGTGGATCAGGTTACAGGCTACTTCTGCCGTAAACACATTGCCGTAAAACGATTCCGGGAACAGCGATGACGCGTACAGCGTACCACCCGAAGCTCCGGTAAAGTGGCTGTGCATATGCTCCACACGGCCGGTTCCGGCTTCATCATAGGCCTGCTGGCGGCGGTTGGTGCGCTCTACACGCCAATAGGGGGGCTCGCTGATCTGGTAAACCCGCAGGTCGTCGTGTGCGTAAATATTGGATACGGCTGCATACGACGGCAGAAACTCATGACGGTACAGGTACCGCCGAGGAAGTGGTGCTGTCTGGATGTGCAGCGTATTCTGCGTAAAAAAGCGGTTTCCCCAGTCGTCTACTGCCAGGCCAAACTGTCCGTTGCCGCTTTCCACCTCAAACAGGTTCTTGTCCAGCCTGAAACGGAAATCACCACCACCGGTAGCAACGGCAGGGGCATCCGGACGGCGATTAAATTTCACCGAACCTTTTTGCCCGTTGTTATTGGCATAGATCCAGTTATCCACGCCGAAACGCAGGCTGGTAATCTGTGCTTCCGAGTTGTTCTCAAAGAAACCGGTAAACAATACCTCGGTTGAATCTGCCCGGCCGTCCCCATCGGTATCGGTCAGGTACAGGATATTCGGGGCAGCGGTAACAATGATGCCACCTTTCCACGGCAGGACACTGGTGGCATCGGGCAGCTCTTCCGCAAATACCCATGAACTGTCAATCTTCCCGTCACCATCCGTATCCTTCAGCTGGCGGATCACGCCCAGCCCCTTACCAGGCTCCGGCTTATAGGGGTAATCACCCATCTCCACGACGAAGATATTCCCCGCATGGTCAAATACCAGGTCAATCGGATCCGCAATCAGCGGCTCAGCGGCGAAAGCTTCGATCTCAAAACCTTCCACCAGTTCAAAGCTTTTCAGTGCTTTTTCCGGGCTCAGCGCCTCCTTGTAACGCGGCTCCTCACATGAAACCAGTAATCCTGCCAGCGTTACCGCGAGCGTTGCTTTTCCGAAAAATTGTGTTGCATTCATTTTTTAATATGCTTCCGTTAATTTATTTATCAAAAGGGTTTGGTATTTTAATCAGATCTTCCACTTCATGTCCGTCGTGTTCAAAACGGGCGAGCGAGTACAGGGAGCCGTCGTGCCCCACTGCCACCGAATTCACATAAGTCGGCCGGCCGCCGTCTTCATAAAAGACAGGGCCGTGATCCGTATACGTGCCGGTTGGTATATGGTAGGTAACCACATGCAGGTTTTCGAGGCCCTTTGCGGCCCCTTTGCCGATTTCTTCCAGCCCTTTCAGTCGCTTCCCGTTTTCATAGATCGGTCCGCCCGTCAGGTAATAGATCGTCTCACCGTCCTTTCCCAGCTGGAAGCCCAGGTATCCGTAGCTGAACTGGTCAAACATACCGCTTTTCTGCGACGGCTCGGAGGTGATACGACGCACCAGCTCAATGGAGCGTTTCCGGGGGTCGAAACGGAACAGGTACCCGGAGTTTCCGTGCACGCCATAGGCCACCCCTTCCGGGGCATACCAGAAGATCTTCCGCCAGTTATACCCCATACTGCCTGGCCGGGTGGAATCGTACTTTCCGAAATAATCAATCCGCAGGTCGACACCTTCCAGTTTGGTCAGCGCGGCATCTCCCGGACGGTAGGACAGGATATCTCCTTCCGCAGTGGATAAATAGACCGTCCCGTCCGTCGGATCCACCAGCAGCGAGCGGCAGATCACCCGGTAATCGTCGCCCACCGTACCGCCTTCGCCGCGCCCGCAGGTCAGCTGCACATTCCGCATTTCACCCGTTCGGATATTGAAATGGTAGAAATAGCCCAGCGGCCAGGAAGTGCCGTAAATATGTCCGCGCTCACCGTCGAGGGTCATTGCCAGGGAACCTTGCCCTTCAGGGACGATGGCCAGGTCTTCAAATTTTCCGGTCGCCAGGTCATACGTCAGAATATGTCCGCCCGGATAAGCCGTGTAGCCGGCCGGCGGCACCGCATGTGCGCGATCCACTCCGTCTACCAGTTCATATACACCGACGTGGGTGGAAAAATACAATTTACCGCCGTGCTCATAGAACCGGACGTGACTTTTTCCCTGTGGGATGGCCTTACTCCCTTTTTGCCCGCATATCTCGTCCAGATCGGCCACCAGGGACGTTTTATCCGTTACCGGATCATACACATATATCTGTCCGGCAATATCATACGACTCGGACGACAACACATAATATACTTTCCCGTCGCTCGCTACCGATATGGCATTATACGTATCATGAGCCAGCTCAAAACCTGAATAGTAACGTTTTGCAATTAATTTCTTTTCCAATTTCCTGTTATTTTGTAAGTTCCTGCACCACCGACCGGCAGGCGTCATAAATCATTTTCTCAATAGCGGGATCCCATTTGGAGGGCAGCCCGTATACCATTTGTGAGGTATCACCCTCATAAGCACCTTCTGTCAAGACCTTCACGGAAGGAATATAACCCATTACATCGTTGCTGTAGGCCAGCACAAAGGTGTCCGTTCCGAACCGCTGCTTCACACCGATCGCGTACTCGATCACCACTTCGCCCGCCAGGCTGACGACCAGCTGTCCGCCCAGTGTCATGGCCTGCACCGGATAGGGATAGTCAACCGGCAACTTTTCACCGGCTTCCAGCTGCTTTTTCAGGCGATGCGCCCAGCGGGAAAAATAGGTCCTGTCGCCATCCTTCCGGATCATCTCGTCCAGGTCCGCCATGGTGGGAGTCCGTGAAAAGCGAAGGTTTACTTCTTTATAAGCGGTGCGCTGTACGGGTGATAATTCCTTCATACCGTCGTCCTGCACGACCCGTTCAACCGCAGCTGCCAACTCTTTTCCATACTGTACAGCAAGGGGTTTTGTCCTTCTGGGAAGCGGATTCTGATCGCCGGCGGCCCCCTGAAAGAACAGCGCCACGGCGCCCGGATACAATTTCTCCAGTTCAATCTGCGCCACACCCGGATAATCACCTGACCATTCCAGGCCATCCAGCACTGTCGGGTGGCAGGCATAGCTGAACAGCAGCGCCTTGACCTTGCCGTTCGCACGTCTTGCCGTGATCACGGAAACGGCGTGGTCAGCGGGCCCCTTCAGTTCGGTGACCGTTTGGAGGGTTGCGACCGGATTTTCCCGCCGGTTCACCTGGAAACGGGTCACGCCACTGCCGGCCTGCAGCGAAACGGCTTCCATTTTGGATGCCGCCTTCAGGACGGTGCTGATCACTTTCTTTTCCAGCCAGTCGGTATACCGGTTAATTTTTTCCTGTTCCCCGGCCGGCATGGGGTAAATATCCTGCAGGGCATCCGCCAGTACCGGGCCGCTATGGGTATGTGAGCTGTTCAGGACGATCTGCCCTTTATTGATCCCTAATTCTTTGCCGAGTTCCGCTTTGATACGGTCTGACATCGCCCTCGGAAAGCCCAGCAGGTCTGACGAGACCCACACAGACCGGTAACCGGTGCTGTCTTCCAGTACCACTGCTTTTACCCAGAGAGGGTGCATCTTTCCCTGTGCCGGCGTTTTCCGGGACGCATAACCCGCCATCCAGATGTATTCTCCCGGCGTGATATCCGCCGTAGCCACACCGGCTTTCCATTTTCCGGCAGCCCGCTTTTGCAGCCCCTCTCCTGAAGCCGGCAACCAGACCAGGCAGCACCATACAATGGTCAGCCAGGCGCCGGCCAGGAAAACACTTCTTCCTTTGTCGTTTATCATACCGGATCTATTTGGTTGCTTTTGCAATCTTATCTGCATTTTTATAAATCCGTTCGATGGCACCTGCGATCTCTTCCATATCCGTCCGCGGCCCCAACAGCATATTCTGGGTCAGCCATACTGCTTCCTTATCGCACAGCAGCTCGCTGTTGGCGCAGCGGCTCTTTTCGGCATAGCGCTTGAAGTCAAGGTCGGCCGCGCTGTAGGCATTTTTAAATACCGGTGAAGTAAAGGCATCATTCAGGTACGACGCCCCGGTGAGGGAGGTATAACCCGAAGAACAGGGTACGCCCTCTGCACGAAGAGCTTTCAGGAAGTCTGCCCTGCTCAATCCCTTAAAATTTTTCTCCTGGAACCGGAACGGATACAGGTGATACGCCCCCCGCTCGGTTTTGTCATACAGTTTAACGGGTACGATACCGGGAATATTTTTGACCAATGAGTTCAGGTAAGCTGCATTGTTATGCCGTGTATTGGTTTCTTCCTCCAACCGCTCCAGCATGATCAGGCCGATCATGGCCTGGTATTCCGTCAGCCGCACCTTGGTACCGACGATCGCACTGCCTCCGGATACCACACCCACGGCTGTACCATACGGCATGCCCAGGTTCTGGTACGAGAAACAACGGTCCATAAAACGTTCATCGTTACTCACCACGGCTCCACCTTCCCCGATGGGGAGGTTTTTGGAATTCTGGAAACTGTAACAACCCGCATGACCGATGTTTCCGACAGTTTTACCGCCATACACGGCCATGTGCGCCTGGCAGCAGTCCTCAATAACAATCAGCTTGTGTTTGCGGGCGATTTCCATGATGGGGTCCATATCCACCGGCAGGCCCATGATATGCACCGGCAGGATCGCTTTGGTCCGTGAGGTTATTTTTTTCTCAATTTCTTTCGGGTCGATCTGGAACGTGGCCGGGTCAATATCGGCAAATACCGGCATCGCACCATTCATCAGTACCGCCTGTATAGAGGCGATAAAGGTATAGGGCGGCACAATTACTTCGTCGCCCGGACCGATGTCAAACTGCGAAATCGCGGTAATCAGTGCATTCGTACCGTTCACCACGGCCAGGCACCTTTTGGTACCCACTACCTTAGCCCAGGCTTCTTCAAACTCAGTGACTACTTTTGCACGGGACCATACCCCGCTGCGCACGACGCGCAGCAGCCGTTCATCATCCGTCGCAGCGTTCCAGCGCGGCCATTTCGGCCACTGCTTATTTGCCCAGATCGGTTCACCGCCCAAAATAGCGGGTGCCGTGTCCTTCAGCGGCGTAGCACCCAATATGGTTGGGGCGGCCAGCAAACCGGCCCCTGCAATGGAGCTCTGCCGCAGAAACTCTCTTCTTGAATAATTCATTATGTTATCTTTTCCCATTTAAAATAAATTTACAAAATAGTAGCTGAGATTTTAAAAACGCAAAAAAACAGTAGGTAACACCTTGTTGTCCGCCTGTGCACGCCTCCCTTCCGATCCCGGCCTGACTTGTAAACATCCGATTATTTTTGTCTCACTCAACAAGTTGTATTCAAAGAAACCCTCTTTTCACCATCCCGGACAACCTCATGGCAACTGACAGACCAGACCATCATGCAATATTAAACACAAAACCATGAAAACGCAAAAAAACTTTTTAAAAACGCAAAAATATCAAACCCCTACCGTCCGCCCGGTATCCTGAAAATGCGCTCCATGGCGCTGTGTCACCGGTTCCCTTTTTCAGGTAACAAATCTGAGATAGTGTTTACTGAACCGTGGTATAGCCATGTTATCAAACCAGCCGGAACGAGACAAAATGAGGAACTTTTGAATCAAAATCGTATCCGGCTCCCATATTTTTTGTCGTTTTTTTGTGCGTTATGAAGAAGGAAATGATCGTACGGCTGACTGCCTTTATCCTGCTGGCGCTGCTGCACCGGCCGGCCACCCTTTTTTCCGGCCAGCCCGTTCCGCTGGCTGACCCGTTCATCATGCTTTACGAAGGCACTTACTATGCCTATGGGACCGGCCCCGCTGATGGCATTGCGGTCTACACCTCTGACGACCTCCTGACCTGGAAGGCTCCGGCCGATGACCGGCTGGCCCTGCATAAGAATGACTCCTGGGGCGACAAATGGTTCTGGGCTCCCGAAGTGTATGCTATTGGCGGCAGGTTCTATATGTACTATACTGCGAACGAGCATATCTGCGTCGCGACCAGCGACAACCCGTTAGGCCCGTTTAAACAGGAGATCCGGAAACCGATGCTGGAAAACGAAAAATGCATTGACAATTCGCTCTTTATTGATACGGACGGTACACCCTACCTGTACTTCGACCGGTTTAACGACGGACTGAATATATGGGTAGCGGAGCTGGAAGCCGATTTACAGACCATCAAACCGGAAACCATGCGCCCCTGTATCCATGTGTCCCAGGAGTGGGAGACGGTATGGCCGCGGGTCAATGAGGGGGCCTTTGTCATCAAACACAAAGGGACCTATTTCCTGACGTACTCGGCCAACAGTTATGAAAGTCTGTTTTACGGGATCGGCTTTGCCACAGCCGGTCACCCGACCGGTCCGTGGACCAAATACGAAGGCAATCCGATCTTTCAGAAACCGGGGAACCTGGTAGGGGTCGGCCACAGCGCGTTGTTTACCGATAAGGCGGGCAAGCTGCGGATCGTCTTCCATGCACACCAAAACGAAACGAAAATTCATCCCCGGCTGATGCATATCAGCACCGTTCGCTTCAAACGTAAAAACCGGCAAACCGTTATGCAGGTCGGGAATGATTATTTCACCCCTGTGCTGGCAAAATAGGGTAAGACAGGCTGCCACCCTTTTCGGAGCTTGTCCGGACTTCCTCTATGGTTTGTCTGTATCTTGTCTGACCGGCACCCGAAGGAGATACGGCGGAGATACGGACGAACCTGAAGCGTGGGCGAAGATTTACACAGACTGTAAAGATGAGCGTCCGTACCGTGCCTGCCGACACGCGTAAGAATTGAGTAAGAATTGAATAAGAATTCAGTAAGAATTTGCGCCGAAACAGCTATTAACTACGGGATACAAGCCTACTCAATGTATTCATTGTATTTAATTTATAACGGAGGATCCTACCACACCGGCTTCGGAAACCATCAGGGGTAAGCTGCATATCTTGCATATACCAACGTTTTTTCGTACCCTTGTAAAAACACGTTAAAACAAACCAGACTGCCTGATGGAAAGGCCGCATTATGAAGACACTATCCCTATTTATCCTCTCCCTGGCTATCGCAGTAGCCAGTCATGCCCAGTCAGCTTCCGATAACGGCCTGCAGGACGTATTGCACAAGCTCGCTACCTACGATGAAACCTATCCGCAGGAAAAAGTGTACCTCCACCTGGATAAACCGTATTATTCTGTGGGCGACGACATCTGGTTCAAAGCATATATCACCGTCGGGCAGCAACACCTGCTTTCGGCCTTAAGCGGCATTGTATACGTAGACCTGATCAGCCCCGACAACCGGTTGGTGCGGTCACTCCGGCTACCGGTCCTGTTCGGCCTCAGCATGGGGGATTTCCAGTTGGCGGATAGCCTTAGTGAGGGGAATTACCGCATCCGTGCCTATACCGCCTGGATGCGAAACTTTGACGAGGACCTTTTCTTCCATAAAACCATACCGGTTGGCAATGCGCTGACCGACAAACTCCTTACCTACACTGATTTTACCTATAGTACTGATCCCCGGGAAAATAAAACCGAGGCAGCTATCCTGGTTACCGACCTGAACGGACAACCGGTGGTTGGCCGGGAAGTAACGTATACGGTAGAACTGGAAGCGGAACGGGTAACACGGGGGAAAGCACGAACAGGGCCGGACGGAAAACTGCAGATCAGCTTCTCCGGGAAAAAGGCTGCCAGCACTGCAACCGGTCTCATCCGGTTAAACATACAGCTGACTAACCAGCATGTAGTTTCGAAAACTGTCGCAATTAAACAGATGGGACCCAAAAAAGCTATTCAGTTTTTTCCGGAAAGCGGAAGCCTGCTGGCCGGTACAGCTGTAAAAGTCGGCTTCAAGGCCCTGCAGCCTGACGGAAAAGGGATAGCGGCTCACGGCTACCTGACAGACAACAGCGGACAGCGGATTACTGATTTCCATACCGATTACGCCGGAATGGGCCAGCTGCTGCTGCTGCCGGAAGCCGGGAAGACATACACCGCGCACGTCACGTTTGCAGACGGCAGCACGACAGAAACGGAATTACCTCCCATCAGTACCGAAGGATATGTCTTATCCGTGAATAATTCCGCTGAGAAAACCGTCTTCCTGAAAGCGGCCACCACACCGGCGCAGGCCAACGGCCAGGTACTCTCCGTGATTGCCCAGAAGAACGGCCAGGTATTCTATGCTGCCAGGGTGAAGCAGGCAAAGCCGGAAGCCATTATCAATATTGACAGGAGGATGTTACCCTCCGGCGTGATCCAGCTGACGCTGATGGATGAACAGATGAAGCCGGTGGCAGAACGTCTCATCTTTAACCTGAATCAACGGGATACCCTGCCGGTGGTCATATCAACTGACAAAGAAGCCTACCAGCCCCGTGAAAAGGTAACCATGAAGCTTGCTACGGGTGCAGCCGGCGACTCCCTCCGGATCGGCAGCTTCTCCGTGGTCGTTACTGACCTGGGCAAATTGCCGGTCAATGACAGTACAGAAAGCAACATCCTTTCAGGCCTGCTGCTGAGTACGGAGCTGAAAGGATACATCGAAACACCCGGGTACTACTTCCTCGGCCTGAATGATCAAAAACGCCAGCAACTGGACAACCTGATGCTGACCCAGGGATGGCGGAAGATTGTCTGGGGTGACCTGATAAGCGGTAAGACACCGCAAATCAGCTACCAGCCGGAGCGGTCTCTGAGTGTCAGCGGCACCGTTACGACCCAAACCGGTAAGCCGGCTGCGAACTCCACCGTTTCCATCTTCTCCACTACGGACATCTCTTCTGCACTCGATACGCTCTCTGATGCGGAAGGCCGGTTTAATTTCGACCGGCTGATCTTTAACGACAGCACAAAGTTTGTAGTACAGGCCCAGGATGAAAAAGGGAAACAGCGTGGCTACATCCGCATGAATGAAATGCCACAACTGCCCGTCGGAAACAACAAAAATGCCCCTGAAGTGGCGGTGGATCTCAGCCAATCGATGGCCGATTACCTGAAAAGCAGCGAGCGTCGGTTTGCGGAACTGCAGAAACACGGTATGCTGGATCAGGGTATCATGCTGGATGAGGTTACCGTAACCGCCAGGAAGCCGCCGGTGCGCCTGGTTGAACAGTCGGCCAACCTCAACGGGCCGGGCAATGCCGACCAGATCCTCACCACAAAAGACCTTCAGTCATGTCCCTCACTGGAGGTCTGCCTGCAGGGGCGCCTGACGGGTGTCATCTTCAAGAACCGCGTTCCGTATTCCACCCGCTCATCAGGGAGAACCCCGATGAAAGTCCTTATGGATGGTATGGAAGTGGCCGACCTCTCCATGATCTCTCCGGTTGACGTGCAAACCATCGAAGTATTACGGAGTGTCGGCTACACGGCTATGTACGGAATGAGCGGAGATGCAGGTGTCATAGTGATCACCACCAAAAGTGGCCCCGATGGCTACAGCCGGGATATGTTTGTGCCGGGCATTGTGACACACAGTCCGCAGGGTTTCTACGCCGTACGGCAGTATTACGCACCGGATTACAGTGCCCCGCAGGAACAAGCAGGCATACGCGACCTGCGCAGCACCATCCTCTGGAAACCGGACGTCACCACTGATGAGAACGGGGAAGCCTCTCTGGAATATTATACCGCCAGTGAGCCGGGCAGGTACCGGATCCTCGTGGAAGGCATTGATGCAACAGGCCGGATGGCCCGGTCGGTATCGTATATGGAGGTGAAATAAGCCTGATTAACGAAATTAAATCAAACACTTCGCCGGCGGAAGTATCTTCCTCCGTAGCGGAAGCGTTTTCCTCAGCAGCCGAAGCAATTGCCCGGCCGGTTCAGGATGTTTCCTACGCAACGGAAGACATATCCTGAACCGACGAGGAAAAGACCTCCCCGGCTGAAGCAACTTCTGATACCGGCGAAGAAAGCAACTGAGCAGCCGAAGCAATTGTCTGCGCGGCCAGGGAAATATAATCGGCAGGGCAGGTGTTTTCCTTATCCGCTGAGGAAAAAACTCCGGCATACCAGGAAAACTCCTGAACAATCCAGGAAAATACTCCGCCGGCAGAAGCTGTTTCATCAGCCGGCCAGGCTATTTCCTGAATGTTCCGGGAAACGGCTTCCGGAAGCGAACCAACAAATTCAATTGTCAAAACATCCGCTAAAAGCGTTCTAACCCTCTTATCCGTTCCTTTGCCAATTGATCCGGCCAGAGAAGTACATCAGCAGGGCGACGGTGACAAACAGGCCGATACTGCCGAACAGTAATGCCTGGTCCTGCAGCTGGATGATCACATAAATAAACAGGTAAAATGTACTCAGGATAAGCGCGAACAACATCGCCGTTTTTCTGCTTTTCAGCACAGCAGCAATGAACAGGCTGACCAGCCCCACAGTAGCCACCGAGGCAATAAGGTATGCCGGTCCGAAGCCTATTCGCTCAGTGAATGACAGCAACAGGCAGTAATAGACAATCATGGCCGCACCGATGAGTAGGTACTGGACAACGTGTACCTGCCGCCGGGTGACGATCTCTGTGAAAAACAGCGACACAAACGTGAGCAGGATGACCAGGATACCGTACTTGGCCGTGCGCGTGGTTTTCTGATAATGGTCTACCGGCTGCAGGAAGCTCACACCGAAACTTTCGGCATACTGACCATCCCGTGCTTCGGTAGCCGCTGCCGGTGCGATCGCCATCCGGATGCCATCATATTCCGATGCAGCAGGCTCCCACGGAGCTTCGTGGATCATCGCCTCACGGGCCGTCCACTGTTGCGGCAGGCTACGTGTGTAGTGCGGAACCTGCCAGGTGGCGGTGAAGCTACTGTCTGTCAGCGTACGGCTGACGGGCAGGAAACTACCGTCAAAACCGGGCGACGGCCAGGTACCGCTCACCGTTACCTCACTGTCTTTTCCCAGGTGCAGAAAACGGAGTGATTCACTGCCCCGCAGATCCAGCCCGAAGCTGAACGCCAGGGCGGTCGACCGCTTATCGGTTAACATCGGGTCCACCACCAGGTTCTGCCCGAACACCTTCGCTGCCGCAAAGTCAGTCTCCGTCTGGCAGGGCCGGCCGTCCAGTGTGAAAACCGGACTATTGGTCAATCCCTTCAGGTCACCCACTCCGGTCACCATCCGGGCCTTCTCCCACATCAGGGCACCGGGGTCCACGTCCAGCTTGCGAAGGTCAGCTTCTGCAAAGGTGCCATTCACACGGATATGTGTCTGATACACCACCGCCTCAAAAATACCACGGTGCAGCACTTCTGTACCGGCGTCCGCTGTTATACGCAGCGTCTCCGGCAACAGGTACAGGTAACGCGTTACCTCTTCCACTGTTTCCTTCTTATCCACGGTGGTTTTCACGAATTCCCGGTAGGGCACCACCATCACGGGACCACCCAGCACCTGCGGGCCGGCCCATTTCTGTCCGATCTCCCGGACAACACCGCGCTGCCGCTCCTGCCGCTCGCTGACGAGCGATATAACCCAGGAAGATGGAATAAGGAGCAGGAGCACCAGTATACCGATGATTACTAATCGGACCGTCACGGATTCTGCGATCCAGGCACCTAACCCGCCTTTGCGGGATTGTTGAAGATATTGTTCCATTGCTATTACAAGTTAAAAGTACTTTGAATTTCAAAGTGGTTAAATAAAAAAATTATGCTTTTTGTTGTTTGATTAAATTTTCAAGAGTTTCCAGGTGCTGTGCAAATGCTTTCCGGCCAGCAGCCGACGCACGGTAGCGGGTATTGGGCCTGCGGCCAACAAAGGTTTTCATCACATCGATGTACTGTTCTTTTTCCAGCGCTTTCAAGTGCGAAGCCAGGTTGCCATCGGTTACTCCCAGCAATTCCTTCAGTGAGTTGAAGTCATACTGTTCATTGGCCGTGAGCACGGCCATGATCTGCAGCCGTACCCGGCTTTCAAAGGCTTTGTCGAACCGCTCCAGCATCAGGCAGCTTCCCTCCTGTCGTATTTCAGATACATCACCAGCCCATACAGAATGTGTAATACACCGAAGCCGATACTCCAGAACAGTAGTCCGTACCCCGGCAGTGCAGCCGCCGTCAGCCCCAGCACGACCTGCAACACACCCAGCCACTGCACATCGTGGTAGGTATAGCGGCTGCCGGTCATCAATGCAAGGCCATAGAATAGCAGGCAGGCTGAAGCCAGCACGCCATAATTGCCCTGCACCAGCTGAATGAAGATGAAAAGTCCACCGGCCACCAGCGGTACAACCACCGCTTTCAGCAATGCACGGCTGCCCTCATTCCACACGGACTGTCCCTGGCGACGTGCTTTACGCACCGCCAGCCACACGGCCGTTGACAGTGAGGCTGCCAGCACCAGCAGCGCGATGAGGGACAACTTCATCAATACTGCTGATTCATTCACATCATGGTCACCGTACGCCAGCCGGCTGTTAAAACCATACACTTGGTGGTACCCGATACCGGCCCCGATCAGGGCGTATACACCGGCCAGTATACCTGACAGGCCACTGATGGACATGAACTTGGCCGATCGCTCCATGAGCGACCGGATGGAGGTAAGCTCGGCATGTATTTTGTGTGCATCCATTAAAAAAGTACTTTGTATCACAAAGTACAACAATTCGATTTAAAATAGCAAGTATCCATCCAAAATAATATCAACGTTTCCCAATATCTGTCAATGATTGTTAACGTTTGTTAACAAAAAACCCGATTCCGGTTTTCAGGGTATACTTTTGTTCTGATATACATAATCTGATATGGATAAGAAGCTTTTAATACTCACCGTCACTATGGTCCTTTCGATGCTGGGCATCATATATCTTCAGACAAGCTGGATACGTCAGGCATATGAAGCTGAGCTCCATCACATCAACAGGCTGGCAGATGAGGCCTTAGCGAAAAGTGTAGAGCGGTTGAACCTGGAGCATAACGTGGAGATGACCGGGGAGACCCTACCAGAGATTGCAGGGCCTACGGCCGATCGGGAGTCTGGTACAATACGCGATTCCTTGTATTATTATGCAGATAGCATGCGCATTCATCAATATTTCGAAGAATACCTTCGGGTCTATGGGCTTGATGACATGACACGGTATATACAACTGGTGTTTCTGGGGCAGAAAACCCAGAATCCGGCATCTGGTTTCTATGTGGAGAACAAAAGTGCTTTACCGCTGGGCACCGGTCTGAAAAAGTACCGTGTGTCCACGCCCACGACCTACCATCGGTGGGTTGCGGCCTATTTTCACAGCCATGCGGCACAAATTACACCCCGTATGACCAGCGGAATCTTTTTATCCGTCACACTCATACTGATATTGAGTGTATCTTTTACCTACCTGATATGGCTTTTGCGCAGGCAGAAGCGAATAGCGCAAATGAAGGACGATTTCATCACCAATCTGACACACGAGTTTAAAACGCCCATTTCCACTGTAGCAGCCGCCTTGGAAGCTTTGCAGGATTTTAATGCCCTGAAAGATCCTGAAAAGACCACCCGTTACCTGGCCGTCTCCAGGCAGGAAATCGCCCGTTTGGACAATATGGTTACCTACGTACTCCATATCGCCTCTTATGAAAATAATTCGTTAAAAATAACGAAGGAGGAGGTTAACCTGGGTGTGCTGATCCGTCAGGTAACAGAAGCCGAGAAGATACGGGCAAATAAAACAATCGAATTTCCGGTCGATATAGACACGCGCTTAGGAGCCATCCATCTGGATAAGCACCACTTCACCAGTGTGCTCGTCAACCTGATTGACAATGCGATAAAATACTCCGGCGACAACGTAAGGATAGCCATCAAAGCAGTATTGGAAAACGACATGGTCCATCTCTCTATCAGTGATAACGGTATCGGTATCCCGGCATCCGAATTGAGACACGTATTTGATAAGTTCTTCCGGGTCCGGCAAGACGATACCTATGCTAAAGGGACAGGTGTTGGATTGAGCTACGTTAAAGCCATCGTAGAACTCCATAACGGGACCATAACGGTGGAAAGTATCCTGAAAGTTGGCACTACATTCCATATTTATATACCTTTAGCCTGATGGAGCGGGAAACAGCAAAGGTCCTGATAGCAGAGGACGAATCAGCATTGGGGCACATCATCCGTGAAAGCCTGGAAGAAAGAGGCTTTCACGTCATTTTATGTGCAAACGGAGCAATCGCCCTGGAAAAAGTGAACACCATGAAGCCGGATATGGTTGTGCTGGATATTATGATGCCCAAAATGGACGGCCTTACCGTAGCACGAAAGATACGATTAACCGACCAGCAGCTGCCTATTCTATTCCTGACCGCCAAAACCCAGACTAAAGATGTGATAACGGGTTTTGAGACAGGAGCCAATGATTACCTGAAAAAGCCATTCAGTATCGAAGAGCTTATTGTCAGGATACGGGTACAATTGGAAAGAAGGGGATTTTCAGAAGTCCGGAAATCAGGTGACGCGTCTATCCGGTTGGGAGATTTCAGCTTTTATCCGGTCAGACACGCCCTGCACCACGGGGAAACCATCATGAAGCTGACCGCAAAGGAAAGTGCCGTACTTGCGTTTCTTTGTGAAAACCAGCAAATGGTGGCAGAAAAGGATGCGATCCTCCGGAAAATATGGGGAAACAACCATGCCTTCAATGCCAGGAGCCTGGATGTTTTTATCACCAAATTGCGGAAACATCTTGCTGCTGATCCGACTATCCAGATTATTAATGTCAGGGGGATTGGTTATAAGCTTGTATATTAAAATATCTCTTACTCCCGGGCAATGATTGCCCGACCAATGGCATTCACCTCCTCGTCCAACCCGAAAAGAGGAATTCCTGATGCAGGATCAAGCTTCAACCACTGATTTGTGGTGTCCTTTTGTATTTGCAGGTACTCCTTTCCTTCTTTATAGATCGTATATACATCCTCTTCTTCCGGAAAAACGGAATAGGTGTAACCAAAGATTTCGATGTCAAATGGCTCTAACATATGTGATAGTTTAACGCACAACAGGAGGTTTTGTCAAAGGGGCCTTGTATACGTCCAATGCCGTTTGCAAAATGTCCTTTATAGTGTTTGTAGGTAAATCTTCTTTAGGGTTAATTCTTAAAATTTTCATTCGGGAACGGTTACCTTCTTCTAATGCAGAATGGACAAGATGCTTTCCTTCCACCATAAGGATATAAGGTTCGTCCGTCTTCTTATCGGTCCACAAAAAACAGAACATTTTTTTCTTGTAACAGAAGCAAGGCATTCCCCATTTCTGCGTCTCTCTAATATGTATATCCTGCCCAAGAATAATGCTTCGCAGCGCAAGCAGGCAGCTCTTATTCGGTTCCTCTTTGCTGAGGTAGTAATTGTGAAGTTCTTCAATCATTCGTTATTTGTCTACGATCATCCGTGCCGCAACAATGGAATTCAATCAACCCACTTTACCCGCTATCCGGTTATAGATGTGCTGCAGCTTTAACGGCCGTTCCATACCCCATCTCATACGCCGGCCGGTAGACCATTCCTGATACCCCATGCCATGCAACAGTCCGGCTGCCACGGTATTGGTTGAAGGAAACACGGCTTTATGCGTTGACTTCAAATGCAATTTCAGTAGCTCCGTTCCTGCCAACGGATTCATAGCGACAATCAACCCGTCGCCTAATGGTGGTAAATAGAATCCTTCTATCTTTCCAGAACGGCCGTACACATAACCGCCCTCCAAATGGGCTTCCAGGTGACACGTACGATCCTCTCCGGAAGCTTCCTTATCCAATTCCAGTACCTTCGATCGCATATCTTCCGTGTATGGACGTATATCGGCTGACAGCAGTTCAAGTCGGCTGTCAGGATCAACATCTCTGAAAAACAAATAACTATCCTCCGTTACAAAGCCTAACTTTTCATATACCGGAAAGCCGAGATCCGTTGCTGTCAGGTAAACCGTTTTACATTTTTGCTGACCAGCTATATCTATCAGACTTTGCGTAAGCAGGCGCCCCAATCCTCTGCCCCTGCTTTCCGTCCGTATAATAATGTGCCCCAGCCAGGCAACGTCATGGTGGACGATCACTGCACCAACCCCTACCACCTGCGTCGCTGATAGCAGCTTAACGGGAAAACAAAAAGGCGACCGGATATAAAATTCGAAATGAGGCAGGATATTCCCCCAATCCGCGGGTTGAAGCCCCGGAAGCTTCGCGATATCACAAACGTTGAACGGTTGTATCTTCATTCTATTTATAACGATCCGGAAAAAACAGTGTTTTAGCGGACAGCCCTCACAGCAACGGTTTGCTGCCCGTTTGCCTTGACATCTGCCCGAACATCGATGATCGTATAGTTATCTGTATCTACTACCTGACTGACCGATCCATAGTTTACGCTATAAGTGCCTTTTTTCATAACAAACCGAATGCGGCAACCGGGCAGATCAACCGGAAGCTTATTGGTAATGACAGCCGTATTGGCGATACTCTTACCGGTATTGTCCTCCCGGAAGGTGAGTGTCAGGTTCAGTACAATCTCGTTGTAGGGCGCCGTTGGATTGGCACAAAACCGTAGTGGTTCGGTGTATTGAAAATCCGCACCGTCTACGTAATAGATCCGGAACAATCCCAATACTTTCTCCCAGCGTTTGATCTCCCCGCTCCGGGAGACGGCCCCGGGGCGCATGCTGAGCGTAGGTGTAGCTCCAAGAATATCCGTTTTGGGTGTATGGTTATGGCCGTTCAGTACCAGCTTGATCCGGTGTCTGTCCAGGAAGGTGGTATCAAACCGGTCATGCCGGTGCTGGGCGAGGATACGCAATGACCCTGACCCTTCGCGGTTCAGAAAATCTTCCAGTACCTTTCCCTGCAACCCTGACATCGGGGAGGCATTGGGTATGTCGGTTATCGGGTCACCCAGGTAATCGTCCGAAAAAAGTAACCGCGTACCGGCAAAGGAAACACCGTACACCCGTTTGCCACACAAGCTGTTCCATTGCATGGCCTTCGCCGGGTAGTCATCTGCCGACATGCCGTAAAAGTCGTGATTACCCGGTATGGAAAATACAGGCGCATCAATGGATTGCACGCCACGAAAGCCTTTTGCACCTTCAAAGAAATTCCTGAACTTCTCTTCCGCCGTCGGCAGTTCATCATATTTCTTTACCAGCCGGCCTCCCCAGCCCTCCTGGTCCGGATCGAAACGGGTGTAATCATGGATCAGGTCACCGGTTACGATCACAAAGTCCGGAGCAATGATATTAGCAACGTCCACGAACCGGTCGAGCAGTTCGATTTCCTGCGCATAGCCATCCTCAGGGGAACCTATCCAATTCCGCGACACATGGGGGTCGGAGATATGGATAAAGGCATGTTTGGAGGAAAAGGATTTGACAACCTTTACACTGCGTTTGGAAAGGTGGACCTCCCCACCGGCATAAACCAGCAAATCGTACAGGTCTTCCGGACTACCGGCCGGTACGCTAACCAAGAGTTTTGTATTGGTATAAGCACGCGTAAACGTATCGTATTCAAACCGCCCGGTTTGTGTGGAGTCCAACGCGAGCCGCACCTGCCAGTAATCACCCTTTAGCAGGACCGAGTCG